>JAOUOK010000113.1 GCA_029880425.1 Gammaproteobacteria bacterium | reverse complement strand
AACTGGTATAAATCACGCTACGACGTTGATCTCGATCCTGAAACTGAAGCGATTGTGACCATCGGTTCGAAAGAAGGGCTGGCGCATTTAGCCATGGCAACGGTTGGGCCTGGTGACGCGGTACTGGTTCCAAATCCATCTTACCCGATTCATCCCTACGGTTTTGTTATCGCCGGGGCAGATATTCGTCATGTGCCCATGGTGCCTGATAAAGACTTTTTCGAGGAATTAGAAAAAGCGATTAAGGATTCCTGGCCTAAGCCGAAAATGCTGGTGCTTAATTTTCCTGGCAACCCAACAACACAATGTGTTGAGCTCGAGTTTTTTGAGAAAGTGGTCAAGATTGCCCGTGAACATGAAATCTGGATTGTTCATGATATTGCCTATGCCGATATTGTGTTTGATGGCTATAAAGCACCATCGATTTTACAGGTCGAAGGGGCTAAAGAGGTTGCGGTAGAATTTTATTCTTTATCTAAAAGCTACAATATGCCAGGTTGGCGTGTTGGTTTCATGGTGGGGAATCCCATTCTCGTTGCAGCGTTAGCAAGAATGAAGTCGTATCTTGATTACGGTATGTTTACCCCGATCCAGGTAGCCGCCATTGCCGCACTTGAAGGCCCGCAGGAATGTGTAAAAGAAATCAGTGACATGTATGAACGTCGCCGCGATGTTTTATGTGATGGCTTAAATGCACTTGGCTGGAAGGTTGAGAAACCCAAAGCGACCATGTTTGTCTGGGCGCCGATTCCAGAACAGTTTAAAGACATGGGCTCATTAGAGTTTTCCAAGCTATTACTTAAAGAAGCAAAAGTTGCCGTCTCACCCGGTATTGGTTTTGGTGAATACGGTGATGATCACGTACGCTTTGGTTTAATTGAAAATGAACATCGTACTCGCCAGGCCGTTCGCGGTATTCGCGATATGTTTAAGAAATACAAAATAGAAGCAGGGGAATAGATAAAGTGGATCCGGTTAAAGTAGGTGTGCTGGGATTAGGTACTGTCGGTGGTGGTACTGTTAATGTTTTACAGCGTAATGCGGAAGAAATTGCACGTCGTGCAGGACGCGGTATTGTTGTTAGCCATGCTGCCGCACGTGATTTAAATAAACCACGTATTTGTTCGACTGAGGGTATTACAGTTACAGCAGATCCAAAAGAGGTTGTCGAAGATCCTGATGTTGCGATTATTGTTGAGTTAATTGGTGGTGATACGCTCGCTTTAGATTTGGTAATGCGTGCGATTGAAAATGGCAAGCATGTTGTTACTGCAAACAAGGCGTTGATTGCCAAGCATGGTAATGAAATCTTTGCAGCTGCACAGGCTAAAGGTGTCATCGTTGCCTTTGAAGCCGCTGTTGCCGGCGGTATCCCCATTATTAAAGCCATTCGTGAAGGTTTAGCGGGTAATCAAATTGAATGGTTAGCCGGTATAATTAACGGTACGGGTAACTTTATCCTTACAGAGATGCGCGACAAAGGGCGTGACTTTGATGATGTATTAAAAGAAGCACAGGAACTTGGTTATGCTGAAGCGGATCCGACTTTTGATGTAGAAGGTATCGATGCTGCGCACAAGTTAACTATTCTTGCTTCAATTGCGTTTGGTATCCCGTTACAGTTTGATGCGGCTTTTACAGAAGGGATCACTAAAATTACCCGTGAAGATGTAACCTATGCAGAAGAGCTGGGTTACCGCATCAAACATCTTGGTATCACACGTCGTACAGATAATGGTGTTGAATTACGTGTTCATCCGACATTAATTCCTGAACGCCGTTTAATTGCTAATGTTGATGGCGTCATGAATGCAGTACTGGTTCAGGGTGATGCCGTTGGCCCGACTTTATATTATGGTGCCGGCGCAGGTGATGAACCGACCGCTTCAGCCGTTGTCGCTGATGTGGTTGATGTTGTTCGTGTCTTAACTTCTGACCCTGAAAACCGGGTTCCACATCTTGCATTCCAGCCAGACAGCTTGTCCGATTTACCGATATTAAAAATGGAAGATGTTGAAACGGCTTATTACTTACGTATGCTGGCAAAAGATGAGCCGGGTGTGCTTGCCGATGTTACGCGTATACTGGGTGATAAAGGTATCAGTATTGAAGCGATCATTCAGAAAGAACCCGAAGGTGATTCAACCGAAGCCACCGTGATTATGTTGACCCACCAGGTTGTAGAGAAACAAATGAATGAAGCGATCAAGCAAATTGAAGCATTAAAAACGATTACAGGTGAAGTCACCCGTATTCGTATGGAAAATCTTAATGCCAGTTAAATAAAATCCAAAGTTGAATAAAATTAAGTTAATTAAATTTTAAGAAGTTTTAAAGAATATTTAGGAGTTTTACCATGCCTTTTCGTAACCGTTATACAGGCCTGATTGATAATTACCGTGATCGCTTACCGGTACATGATGACACACGTATTATTAGCCTGGGTGAGGGCAATACCCCGTTAATTCGTTTAAACAATATCCCTGCGATTTTAGGCAAAGACGTTGATATCTATATTAAGTACGAAGGTTTAAACCCAACAGGTTCATTTAAAGATCGCGGTATGACCATGGCGGTGACTAAAGCGGTTGAAGAAGGCAGTAAAGCTATTATCTGTGCTTCAACGGGTAACACTTCTGCAGCAGCAGCTGCTTATGCCGCGCGTGCCGGGATTACTGCATTTGTTTTAATTCCTGAAGGTAAGATTGCCTTAGGTAAACTTGCCCAGGCCATGATGCATGGTGCGGTTGTTATTCAGATTAAAGGCAACTTTGATGATGGCATGGAGCTGGTTAAACAAGTAGGTAAAGATGCACCTGTTACGATTGTAAACTCAATCAATCCATACCGTTTGCAAGGCCAGAAAACAGCTGCATTTGAGATTGTGGAAGAGCTCGGTTGTGCACCAGATTATCACTGTATACCTGTAGGTAATGCAGGAAATATTACTGCGCACTGGATGGGTTACAGTGAATACCATGAGAATGGTATCGCAAACAGTCGCCCTAAAATGGTCGGCTACCAGGCTGCTGGTTCTGCACCTTTCATGCGTGGTGAGATGGTCGATGAACCTGAAACCGTTGCTACAGCCATTCGTATTGGTCATCCACAAAGCTGGGATAAAGCCTGGGTTGTTAAAGAAGAATCACAAGGCTGGTTCGATGAATGTACCGATGAAGTGATTCTTGCAGCGCAAAAACTATTAGCAGAAAAAGAAGGTATCTTCTGTGAACCTGCATCTGCAACATCATTAGCCGGTGCCATGGTGGACATTAAGTCTGGAAAGATCCCTGAAGGCAGCAAGATTGTCTGTACATTAACAGGTCATGGTTTAAAAGATCCTGATACGGCCATCGCACAAAGTACACGTCCTTTGATTAATGTTGATGCGACCTTAGAAGATGTGCGTAAAGCAATCATGGATAACATGTAAGAATTCCTGAGGCGTTCCCTGGCAGCATTGAAAATAAAGTAAAAATACTCACTGACTTCATGTCAGCTCCGTTTTTTACTTTATTTTCGCCTTGCTCGAAAACGCCTCAAAAATTCTTATTAAACAAACGCTAGAAACTTTTAATCCTTTTTTATTAAAGTATACATTTTGAGACGTTTATTTTGCCCAGTGATTCTACACTGACACTTTATATCCCCGACTTGTTTGGCTTTCAGTCAACGCTTTCCCAGTTATCACAAGAAGAACTTTCTCAATTACCTGTTACGCGTTTTCCTGTTCTGGAAAAATGGCTTTCACGCGGAACGATTAAAAAATCTAAAACACAGCATGATATTTTATCATCCGAGTTTGGGTTAACGGTGGATGAAAATAAAGATAAACCCTATGCCGCGCTATCATTAATCGCCGAACATCGTGAAGATATCAAATATGAAGATAAGTACTGGCTCAGGGCTGATCCGGTCTACCTGTATGCTGATCGGGATACACTGCTGCTATCGGCGCATGAAGAATTATGCCTGAATCAGCAAGAGGCTGATAACCTGGTTGATGCAATCAATTCTCATTTTAAAGATGAACCCTGGACGCTTTATTCAGTTGAACCACATCGCTGGTACCTGGCTTTAGAAAAAAATGCAGATATGGTGACGCATCGATTAGCAGACGTGATGGGGAAAAATATCTATCATTATGAGGCAGTCGGAGAGGATGCTCTTTACTGGCAGACCATCACAAACGAAATACAAATGTTGTTACATAGTTCAAATGTGAATTTTGAACGTGCATCAAGGAATAATTATTCAGCTAATAGCCTTTGGTTATGGGGTGGCGGTACACTGCCAGCTAACAATGCGTTAAATGCATCTCACGATGTTATTATAACCAATGATATTTTATTTAAAGGTGTTGGTTATCATTGTGGTCTGAATGTTATCGCTTTAGATAATGATTTTGATGATGAGATAAAAAATGTAAACAGCTTTGTAGTTCTGGATAGTTTAACCGGATATATTATGAACTCTGATCTTTATCGTTTTATGCAAACCCTTGCTGAAATCGAAAAGGATTTTTTAGTACGCTGTAATGAACTGCTGCTTAATAATGAAATAGATAAGATTGTATTAATAATTGATAATAATACCTCGCTCAGCATCAATAAAAAACAGTTGCGCCACTGGTGGAAGCGGGTTAAACCGTTCGTGAATTTTAACTATGGATAAAGTCATTAAGCGTATCGCGAATCCAGAGAACAAGCTGGACAATTTCTCATCAATTTTAAACCGTATCTACGGCAATCGAAATATTCAATCTGCTGATGAACTGGATTATTCAGTAAGTAAACTTTTACCGTATGAAAAATTAAAAGGGATTAATGAAGCGGCTTTCTTAATTGCTGATGCGATTAAAAATAACCTGAAGATTGTTATTGTGGGTGACTTTGATGTTGATGGTGCAACAAGTACCACGGTTGCGGTAAAAGCATTGCAGAGTATGGGGGCAGGGCAAGTTGAGTTTCTTGTACCGAACCGTTTTGAGTACGGTTATGGCCTGACCCCTGAGATTGTCCAGGTTGCGCTTGATCGTTTTAAGCCGGATGTCATCATTACCGTTGATAATGGTATATCAAGTATTGAAGGTGTGAAGGCTGCAAAAGGCCTTAATATAAAAGTTATCGTTACTGACCATCATTTGCCCGGGCAAACGTTACCCGCGGCCGATGCCATCGTTAACCCGAATCAACCAGGTGATGAATTTCCCAGTAAAATGCTGGCGGGGGTTGGTGTGATTTTTTATGTGATGCTGGCGTTACGTTCTTTGTTGAGAGAACAGGGCTGGTTTGAAGAACGAAATATTAAAGAGCCCAACCTGGCCGAGTTACTAGACCTGGTTGCTTTGGGTACGGTTGCGGATGTGGTGCCACTTGATTACAACAATCGTATTTTAGTTTCGCAGGGATTAGCACGTATTCGTTCAGGTAAAGTGAGTATGGGCATTAAGGCACTTATTGATATTACCGGGCGTGATATGCAACGTTTGATTGCCAGTGATTTTGGTTTTGCCATTGCTCCTCGACTTAACGCGGCGGGCCGGCTGGATGATATGTCATTAGGAATTCATTGTTTATTAAGTAATGACATTACTGCAGCACATAAAATCGCTCAGCAACTCGATGATATCAATCATGCGCGGCGTGATATTGAATCCGATATGAAACAACAGGCATTGAAACTATTAGATGAAATGCATCTCGATGAAAATATGAGCCTGCCTTTTGGATTGTGTTTATTTGACCAAAGTTTTCATGAAGGGGTGGTGGGTATTATTGCTTCGCGGATTAAAGATCGATGGCATCGTCCGGTTATTGTTTTTGCCAAAACTGAAGATAACTGTTTAAAGGGATCCGGTCGTTCTGTTAAAGGCTTACATATACGTGATGCACTCGATAGCGTGGCAGCCAGTCATCCCGATCTTATTACCAAGTTTGGTGGCCATGCGATGGCAGCAGGTTTGACTATTGCAGAAGAGAATTATGAGTTATTTACCCGGGCCTTTGATGCAGAAGTCCGGCGTCATCTTGATGATGATGATTTAAAGGGTGTTGTTCTGAGTGATGGTGAGCTCTCAGAATCAGAACTTAACTTGCAGACAGCTGAAGAAATTCGTTATGCGGGTCCCTGGGGACAGACCTTTCAGGAACCGGTATTTGATGGTTTATTTGATATCATTAGTAAGCGGATCGTTGGTGAGAAGCATTTGAAAATGTCACTTCAACCTCATGGCTCGCAACTTGAAGTCGATGCGATCGCTTTTAATACTACGGATGAGGAATGGTCAAATGAGCATCAGCAAGCAAAAGTGGCTTATCGTCTTGATGTAAATGTCTTTCGTGGAAGGCAAAACCTGCAGCTGATGGTTGAA
>JAOUOK010000112.1 GCA_029880425.1 Gammaproteobacteria bacterium | reverse complement strand
CAGACCTTTTTACCATTACTAACATTCAAACCATAAACCCGGCCATCGATGGTTTTAACTACTACGATGCCTTTAGCGATTGCGGGTCGTGATAAAATCTCACTGCTTAATTGTGTACGCCAGGTTTCCTTAGCATTACTAGCATTAAGTGAAATAATTTCACCTTTACTTGTACCCAGGAACAATTTTCCCTTTGATATTACTAAACCAGCTGAAACAGGAATATTTAAATTATACTCATTAATAATTTTGCCACGATCTACAGAAAAAGTTTTCAACTGCCCCTTATAGTCAATAACATACCCCGTATTTTTTTCAAAAACAGGTGCTAACTTTAAATATAAATCACTCACCCCATCACCAACAGTAAATTTCCATTGACGAGAGATCTCAATTTTATTTTGCAGTGGTGTTAATTCAAGCGGAGGTAAAACGGGTGATGGCGAACTGCCACAACCAATTAAAATAGAAAATACTGCAACTAAAGGAAAAAATCTCACTTGGTGCTATCCTTCAAAACAGCTGATGAAGCGACAGAATTTGACTGTGCTAAATCGTCCAGCTTCATTTTTATAATTGCATAACGTTGGTCACCCGGCGTTAAAGAGGCTAAAGCAAGACGATAATTCTCTTTTGCCTGCACGGGTAATTTTTTTGCCAGGTTAATATCACCGCGAATTTCATTATAAGTCGTACTGAAACCTGCAACCTTAGCATCTTTTACCAACGCTTCTGCTGCATCAATCTTATCCTGTTCTATATATAATCTTGCCAGTCGCTGTATTGCGATATGCTGTATACCCGCATCACTGTTATCAATAACCCATTTCAACTGTGAGATGGCTTTATCAATTTCATTATTTTCAACTTGATCTTTTGCAGCTAATAACGCAGCCAGTCCTGCATATGGCGTACCCGCGTAGTCCTTTTTTAAGACCTCTGTTTTTTCAGCTTTACCATGTGCCGAAGCTAATATTTCACTATAAATTTCTGAGGCTTGTTGTGCTTGAGTCTGCTTGTGATCTGTCCAGTAACGATAACCACCTAAAACAGCAATACCAATAACAATGCCTGCTATCAGAGAGAAGGCATTATCTTTCCACCATTGTTTTATTGCCTGAACCTGTTCTTCTTCACTATTGTAAACTTCCACGTTTTACTCCAAATATTCTTAAATTTATATTTAATTGCTTATATTTTTTTACTTAAATAACCTGGAATATTATCCATTTCAATAATTTCCTGCTCTTTCTTTTCTCTTAAAAACTTTACCGCGATGACATTCTTTTCAATTTCCTCATCGCCCAGGATAAAAGCAACTTCTGCTCCACTCTTATCCGCCTTTTTCATCTGGCTTTTAATACTTCCACCGCCACAGTTTACCTGTAATTTTAATCCTGGCAGTGCGCTGCGCCATTTTTCAGCTAATGGTATTCCTTTGCTTATCGCAGCATCCCCCATTAACACAAAGTAAACATCCAAATTATTTTCTTTTTGTTTATCTTGCGGAATTTCTATCAGCTCAATTAAGCGCTCAAGTCCCAGGGCAAATCCCATTGCGGGAGTTGCTTTACCACCCAGCTGTTCAACCAGGCCATCGAATCGACCACCGGCACAGACCGTACCCTGTGCACCGAGTTTATCTGTCACCCACTCAAAGACTGTTTTACTATAATAATCCAGGCCACGAACCAGGCGCGGGTTAATTTTATAGTTTACACCTGCGTCATCTAAAATCTTGCAGAGTGTTTCGAACTCCTGCTTCGATTCATCATCAAGATGATCGATAAGTTTTGGTGCATTTTCATTAAGTCTTTGCATATCAGGATTTTTACTGTCAAGAATACGTAAAGGATTCGTATGCAGGCGACGTTGACTGTCCTCATCGAGCTCAGGTTGATGTGCTTCAAAATATTTAACCAGTACCTCCCGGTATTGCTGGCGTGCTTCACTCGAGCCCAGTGAATTCAATTCCAGCACAACATCATCGCCCATACCAAGAAGTTGCCATAAACGATTCGACATTAATATTAATTCAGCATCAATATCGGGACCAGCAAGACCAAAAGTTTCAACACCAAACTGGTGGAACTGGCGATAACGTCCCTTTTGTGGACGCTCATGTCTGAACATCGGGCCGCTATACCATAAACGCTGAGTCTGGTTATGCAACATACCATGTTGCATGGCCGCACGAACACAACATGCTGTACCTTCTGGTCGTAAAGTTAAGCTATCACCATTACGGTCTTCAAAGGTATACATTTCTTTTTCTACAATATCAGTGACTTCACCAATAGAACGTTTAAATAACGCGGTGTTTTCAACAATCGGCATTCTTATTTCCTGGTAACCATAAGATTGCATTAATTGTCGAAAGATACTCTCAACATATTGCCAGTAAGGTGTTTGCTCCGGCAATATATCATTCATGCCGCGGATTGCTTGTATTAACTTAGCCACTGTTCTGCTTACTTCCAACTATTATTATCATTTATCGTATTTTTAACTTTTCCAGGTATTTTGCTTCTTTTGAGTCCGGAAAATACTGCTTTATTTTTATCGCCAGACTACCTGCTTTACCTTTAAATCCCTGCTTACGTGCAATAATAAGACCCAGCCATAAACTTTGTGATGTGGCGCGGGCTATTTTATTGTGACGATTTAAATATTCAGCCGCAAGTTTCACATTACGCTTGTCAAATTCAATTTGTGCTAAACCTAATAAAGCTGAGGGTGAATTCATATTAAATTTTAAAGCTGATATGTAATACTGTTCAGCTTTCTTAACATTGCCTTGCTTTTCTACACAGATACCCATGTTTTCATAAGCCTGGCCTTTATTACTATATAAAGGGTCTAACAATACCTGGTTTAAGTACTTCAATCCCTTTTCATATGAACCAATGCCACATAAAAATATTCCATAATTGTTTCTAAGTGAAGAATTTTCTTCATCATGATCCAGCGCTTCTTTAAAATGCTTATCAGCCAGTTCATTTTGTTCCAGGCGACGATAAAGCTCAGCAATATAATGATGCGCATTTGCGTTGTCATCATCATGCTCCAATGCTTTTTTTAGTTTATGCATGGCAACTTTGTATTTCCCTTGCCTAAGGTAAGCTACACCAAGTTCAGTATTCGCAATTGAGACTTTTTTGTTGTCAACACCCACACGCGATGTTTGTGTTGTACAACCAGAACTTATTAGAATAAACAATAAACCTGCAACATAATAAATTATTCTCATACTGCTCTCCCTGATGACATTTCTTCTTTTTCTTTTCGTCGGTTATTTCGTTTGGTTTTATCCATTACTTTCCCTGCAAGCTGACCACATGCCGCATCAATATCTTCACCGCGTGTTTTACGGGTTGTTGTCACCAGTCCGCCTTTTACTACAATATTTCTAAAGCGTTCGATGGCTTCATCAGGCGATGTGTCATATCCACTGTTTGGAAAAGGATTAAACGGGATAAGGTTTACCTTACACGGGAAAGTTTTTAATAACTTAACTAGCTCACGTGCATGTTCAGGTTTATCATTCACACCATCTAACAAAACATATTCAACCGTAATCTTACGTTTTGTCTCGCCTGATATATATCGCTTACAGGCTTGCAGTAATTCTTTTATGGGGTACTTACGGTTAATCGGTACCAGTTCATTTCTCAGTTCATCATTCGGCGCGTGCAAGGATAGAGCTAAACTCACGTCACTGACTTCTTTCAGCCGGTCTAAAGCTGGTATCACACCTGAAGTACTTAAGGTTACACGTCGCTTGGATAACCCGTAAGCGTTATCTTCCAGCATAATATTGATTGCCGTAACCACATTATCAAAATTAAGTAAGGGCTCACCCATACCCATTAGTACAACATTTGAAATCACGCGCTGATTTCGGGGAATACATTTCAAGGCGCGGTTTGCGATCACAACCTGGGAAATAATTTCAGCTGTAGTCAGGTTGCGGTTAAAACCTTGCTGGGCGGTTGAACAAAAGCTGCATTCGAGAGCACAGCCAACCTGGGAAGATATACACAGGGTGCCGCGATCATTTTCAGGAATAAATACCGTTTCAATACTATTACCGCTATCTAAACGTAACAGCCATTTTATAGTGCCATCATCAGAGATTTGTTCAGTAACAACTTCCGGTAACTTAATTTCAGCTTCACCTGATAACTTCTCACGCAATGATTTACTGAGGTTACTCATTTCATTGAAGTCATCAACGCCAAACTGGTAAATCCATTTAAGCACTTGCGCAGCACGAAAAGGCTTTTCACCAATTTCAGTAAAATAGGTTTCCAGGCCTGGCCGATCAAAATTCAGCAGGTTCACCTTTTCATGCATGGGCAGGTTAATATTCATTAGTTATCTGTATTCATCACATTAACGTAAACGTGGGCATAACTCATCATCTGAGAAGAAAAATGCGATTTCAGCTTTAGCTGTATCCGGGCCATCAGAACCATGGACTGCATTTTCATCGATTGATTCAGCAAAATCTGCACGAATCGTACCGGCCGCAGCTTCTTTTGGATTAGTCGCGCCCATAACTTCACGATTCTTCGCAATCGCGTTATCACCTTCCAGCACTTGAACCATGACCGGTCCCGATGTCATAAAATCGATGAGCTCACCATAAAAAGGGCGCTCTTTGTGTACAGCGTAGAATTCACCGGCTTTTTCTTCGCTGAGCTGCATCATTTTTGCTGCAACGATCTTTAAACCTGCTTTTTCAAAACGGCTGTAAATTTCACCGATCACATTTTTTGCTACTGCGTCAGGTTTAATAATCGAAATGGTACGTTCTTGGGACATGTATTACTCCGGAGTTCAAATAAAATATAGGTCTACAAAATAGCATAAACCCGCGAAAATTCGCGGGTTTACGTCTCATTCTTTGAGGGGTTAATTTTATCGTCTGGCGAAGTTTCAGGCAATCAAAACTCTACCAATTTAAGGGATATTACGCGGTTTAAATTCGTACAAACTGTGATTCTGCCACTCAAAATAAGAAATACCAAAATCTCAGCAGATTCAGTGTGTTTTCAGTGATTTTAATCTTTTTCATCAATCCAGGCGGCCTGGATCGCTTCAAGGATTTTCTCACCTGAATGCTTAGGATCATCATCAAATTCTTCCAACTCACAGACCCAGTCATGTAAATCGGTAAAGCGGATATATTGAGGATCGACATCCGGGTGGGCTTCATCAAGCGCTATCGCGATATCGAGGGAATCAATCCATTTCAGAGACATAGACGTTTCTCCTTAACAATTAATGATTTTCTGAAACCATGTTGATGGTGTATTTTGGAATTTCAATCACCAGGTCAGTTTCACCCACTACAGCCTGGCAACTCAGGCGTGAATCAGGTTCCAGGCCCCAGGCTTTATCCAGTAAGTCGTCTTCAAGTTCAGTCGACTCTTCAAGTTCATCAAATCCCTCACGGATATAAACATGACAGGTAGTGCAGGCACAGGATTTTTCACAAGCATGCTCAATATGGATACCATTAGCTAATGCTGCATCACATACTGTCATACCCGGTTCAACTTCAAACATGGCACCATCAGGGCAAAGTTCTTCGTGTGGAAGGAAAATTAGTTTAGTCATAATACTTATCTTTAAGTTAAAAATTAAAATTCGTCGACGTTATGCCCTGCTAAGGCTTTTTTGATATTGCCATCCATACGCCTGGCAACAAACTCTGTTGCCGCTTTATCAAGCTCAGCAATACCTTCTTTTATCGCGCGAACATCATCGCCCTTACTCAATTCTGCCAGTTTTGATGCAACCAGCTCGATGGCTTTACGTTCATCAGCGGATAATAAATCACTATCTTCTGTAAATGCTGCTTCAAGTGCCTCTAATACACGTTCAGCCTCAACTTGTTGCTCGCGTAACATCCGCGCAGCGACATCATCCTCGGCATGATCAATTGAGTCACGTAACATGGTTTCAATTTCATTATCTGTTAAACCGTAAGAAGGTTTGACCTCAATGCCACTTTCCACGCCCGTAGTCTCTTCCCGTGCTGTAACGGATAACAAGCCATCAGCATCTACCTGGAAAGTCACGCGAATACGTGCAGCACCGGCAACCATGGCAGGGATTTCATGTAAGGCAAAACGACCCAGTGAACGACAGTCACTCACCAGTTCACGTTCGCCCTGTAAAACATGAATCGACATCGCCGTTTGGCCATCTTTGAAAGTTGTAAAGTCCTGGGCACGGGCGACAGGAATAGTGGTATTACGTGAAATAACTTTCTCGACCAGGCCACCCATAGTTTCAAGACCCAGTGATAAAGGGATAACATCAAGTAACAACAAATCATCATCTGCTTTATTACCGACAAGCACATCGGCCTGG
>JAOUOK010000111.1 GCA_029880425.1 Gammaproteobacteria bacterium | reverse complement strand
GCTGTTTAAGTTTCTTGCTGATAATGCAAGAGATAAGTTACAGGCTGTTCTCCGTGAAATAAGTAAAAAATAATTTTTTACTCCTCACAAACCCGCCCACCACAGCCTGATTTTCAAACCCAGCTCCGTGGTATAGCCAACTTCAACAAATTCAATCTGGTTTTCTTTGTTTACAATAAATGAAACCGGTACACCTTTAATATTATACTTTTGACTGATGCTGCCATGTTCATCATTAATTACTCTAAAAGATAACTTCTCCTGTTTCATAAATTTTTGTACTTCAGCATCATCTCCGGATTGCATAGCAATTGTAATGACCGGATAATCTTTAGAAATATTTTGAATGTTTGATTGCTCTAATTTACAAACAGGGCACCAGCTGGCCCAGAAATAAACTAATATTGGCCTGTTTTTATCACGATTAAGATCAAACTTGTGGCCTTCGAGTGTTATTGAACTTATATTAGGTGCGATACCTGAGACAATATCTCTCTGCATCCAGAACCGTACAGCAGATAAAATGATTAAGATTAAAGTTATCTCAATTATCCACCGATAATATTTTTTATTCAATTTCACTTTTCAGCTCTACTTGTTCTAAAATGGTGTCACACAAAATATAAGTTATAAAAACTTACAGGAATATTCATGAGTCGCTTTAAAGCCTTTGCTATTCACTTTGCTATCAGCTTAATTATTTTTCTGATCTTACTTTATTTTATTCTTGTGCAGTGGTATCCGCAGCCCTTATTTTCAACTGATGGGGGCTGGCGAGTTATTCGTATAATTGTAGGAGTTGACCTGGTCCTGGGCCCGTTTTTAACCCTGATAGTATTTAAGTCCGGGAAACCCGGTTTGAAGTTTGATTTAACCATGATAGCCCTGGTGCAGGCACTGGCATTAAGCTGGGGAGTCTGGAATAGCTATAATGAACGTCCTGCCGCGGTTATTTATACACTCGACTTTTTCACTCCCGTACCCGCTTATCAGCTTGCTGAGCAAGGCATAACCACTAAAAAGCTAAAAAAATTTGGCGACAGTTGGCCTATAATAATTTATAGCGATATCCCGAAGGATAAATTCTCCGAAGTATTAGCACGGTCTATGCGTGAAGCTAAACCACTCTATTTATATAATGAATACTACAAAAAATTTAGTAAAGAGCAGGCCGACATTTTGAAAGCAAGCTCAATGAAGCTGGAAAAATATGTTGAAAATAAACCGGAATTGAAAAAGTTGTATCAACATTCATTACTCACTGGTACGGCAAAATCCAATATATCTTATTTAGCTCTACATTCGCGCGAAAAATGGGTTACCACCATTTTTGACCTTGATGAGATGAAAATTATTGATACCATCGATATAGACCCTTCAGCCTATACTCTTGCACAAGAAGTGAAAGTAATAGACAAAGAAGGAAAAACAAGGACCATACGAACAAGATAAATAAGGAGCAGGCTATTATATATAACCTGCTTTTTTTGAGAGATTAAATCTTTTTAAAGATTAAAGTCGCGTTAGTACCACCAAAGCCAAAACTATTTGACATTACGCAATCAAACTCTGCATTGTCGATGCGCTCACGCACGATAGGATAACCTTCAGCATCGGGATCAAGCTCTTCGATATTTGCAGATGCCGCAATAAAGCCTTCTTCCTGCATAATCAATGAATAAATGGCTTCATTTACCCCGGCAGCACCCAATGCATGCCCGGTTAATGACTTAGTTGATGCGATATAAGGCATATCATCACCAAATACTTCTTTAATTGCTTCAAGCTCACGGATATCGCCAACCGGGGTGCTGGTACCATGCGCATTAATATAATTAACCTTTGATCCTTCTGGAATAGTGGCAAGTGCTTGTTGCATGCAGCGCTGAGCCCCTTCCCCTGATGGCGCAACCATGTCATAACCATCTGATGTGGCACCGTAACCTACAAGTTCAGCATAAATTTTTGCGCCACGTGCTTTAGCATGCTCATACTCTTCCATAACTAAGACACCGCCGCCGCCTGAAATGACAAAACCATCACGGTTAGCATCAAATGCACGGGAAGCTTTTTCTGGTGTTTCATTATATTTTGATGACATCGCACCCATACCATCAAACAGAACTGAAAGGGTCCAGTGAAGTTCTTCACCACCACCGGCAAAAACAATATCTTGTTTACCCAGTTGAATTTGTTCTGCAGCATTACCAATACAATGAGCACTGGTTGAGCATGCCGAAGTAATTGAGTAATTAATACCTTTAATTTTAAAAGGTGTTGCTAAGCAAGCGGAGTTTGTACTCGACATACCACGAGTCACCATATATGGACCAATACGCTTGACGCCTTTTTCACGCATGGTATCTGCAGCCAGTACAATATTTTCTGTTGAAGGACCACCCGAGCCAACAATTAAACCAGTACGTACATTTGAAACCTGGCTTTCATCAAGGCCGGCATCTTCAATCGCCTGTTGCATCGCAATATAGTTATATGCAGCTCCATCACCCATAAAACGTTTAACTTTACGATCAATCAAACTGGCAGTATCAATGTCTAATGCACCATAAACACAAGAACGGAAACCCATTTGTGCATATTCTTCACTTGCTACAATACCAGAACGTCCTTCACGTAATGATGCTGCTACTTCTTCTTTGTTATTCCCGATACTGGATACGATACCCAGCCCGGTTACTACTACACGCCGCTCGGCCATGTTTTAAAAATCCTCAGTCGATGTAAATAAACCTACACGTAGATCTTTTGCTTCATAGATTACGCGTCCATCCACTTCCATGCGTGCATCTGCAATTCCCATAAACAATTTGCGCATAATGACGCGCTTTAAATCAATATAATAGGTGATTTTTTTGTTTTTTGGGGTTACCTGTCCAGTAAATTTTACTTCACCCGATCCAAGCGCACGTCCCTTACCCGGACCGCCCATCCAGCCAAGAAAAAAACCAACCAGTTGCCACATAGCATCAAGACCTAAACAACCCGGCATTACCGGATCACCTTCAAAGTGGCACTCAAAAAACCATAAATCAGGGGTAATATCGAGCTCGGCTACAATCTGCCCTTTTCCATTGGCACCACCATCTTCTGTGATACTAATAATTCGATCCAACATTAACATGGGAGGTAACGGTAACTGTGCATTCCCTTCACCAAATAAGTTTCCATGCCCACATTCCAGGATTTCTTCTCGGCTATAGCTGTTTTTCTTCTCAAACATAATTTATCTCAAAAATTAAAAAATTTTAGCCGTTACAATTTTTGTACACTCAACAAATAAATGCACAAAAGAAAGCCAGATAATTTCTTCCAGCCTTTCCGACCCCAATTAAACCCGCATTTTACCTACATAAACGATACAAAACAAAGTTGAAATTCAGGAATCAGGCTTTATCCCGATGAAATCCACGTTTTGAAGCCTGAATAAAGGAAGCTAAGTGCTGAGCAGATGCATGATCAAGTTGAGACAGTTGATGCAGACGCTGTTCAAGCTTAGATTCACTATTAAATAATAATTGATAGGCCTTTTTAATTGCCGTGATATCAGCCACTTTATAGCCCGCCC
The DNA here is from genome assembly GCA_029880425.1 of Gammaproteobacteria bacterium. Taxonomy (GTDB): domain Bacteria; phylum Pseudomonadota; class Gammaproteobacteria; order UBA6429; family Thiohalophilaceae; genus JAGLTQ01. The sequence continues at coordinate 2,822 of JAOUOK010000111.1, read as the reverse complement.
GGCGTAACCCTACTTTATTTAATCCACTAATATGAGCTGGATTTCCGTCCGCCATCATATAAGGCAGTACATCCTGGGTAATTTTTGCATTACCGCCTAACATGGCCAGGCTTCCAATATGGACAAACTGATGCACCATAACCCCGCCCGAAATAAAGGCCTTATCTTCAACGCTAACAAAGCCGCCTAAACCAGTACTGGGCGCAATAATGACATTATTTTCCAGCTGGCAATCATGTCCCAGGTGAACCTGGGTCATTAAATAATTGTCATTTCCAAGCCTGGTCGCTTCATTTTCCTGGCTGGCACGGTGAATTGTAACAAATTCACGTATGGTATTTTTATGGCCTATTTTTACAAAAGATGGCGTCGCAATATTAAAACCCAAATCTTGTGGTAATCCACCAATCACAGCATGTTCATGGATAGAGTTGTCATTACCAAGCTCAGTACCTGATTTCAAAACCGAGCCGGCTAGTAAAGTATTGTTATCACCAATAGCAACATCATCTTCAATAATGACATAAGCCCCTATCGTATTTCCGTTACCTAAAACGGCTTTTTCAGAAACTATCGCTGTAGGATGAATGGAGTTACTCATCACAATTTCCTTTTCTCTTTTTCATTTTCACCTGATTTTCGTACTTCTCTGCGAAGCTGGTAACCCTTAGGCCTGATCGCCACAGTATTGGTAATTTTACTGCAACGCACACCATCATTTCGATAAAAGCTGTATTCAAAGGTTGGAGTACTTCTACCTTTTGTTGCTAAATCATTCACAATTTGTTGCTCTGTTTCAGCAGGAAATTCAAAATAAAGCTCAAGATCGGAGTTTCCCTCATGTTGAAAGTCAATATACTGTGAACGCGTCCAGACTTCATTTCCGGGAAAGAGTTTAGCACAGACAAGTGCTGCAACAGGATCTGCAACTGCAGCCTGGTAACCACCAAACATGCTGTTACCCATATTTTTGGAAAATATCGTTAACGGTAATTTCAAACGAACAATGCGGCCATTATCTTTAACTTCAAGCACCTTTACCCGCATTAAGAAAAAAGGAGGATACCATTCAAGAAACTTTTTCTCAGGAATAAACGGGAGTTTTTTAAGCAGGGAAAAAATATTAAAAGCCATAATAAATATTACAACGTATCCTTTTCATACTTCTTCAATAATATACCTTCATCACCACAACACGAGGCAGAACATTTTTTTACCTGGTGCAACTCATCTTCGGTTCCAGTTAAGTACTGGCTTACCGGCAGGTTCTGTTCCGCACAATCACAACCTTTATCGTCGTAAACATAGACATTTTTTAAGCCTACTTCTTTTGCAATGTCATGCGCTTGCCATAATGATTCAGAGGGTGTCATGGGAATATGGCTTAATTTATAAGCCGGGAAAAACCGGGTGATATGCCATGGACTATCCTCTCCCAGGTGCTCTTTTATCCATGTGGCAATCTTCCTATAACCCTCAACATCATCATTTTTACCTGGGATAATATTGGTTCGAGTTTCAACATGCATACCTAGTTGATGAGCTTTCTCTACTGAAGCCAGAATATCGTCTACCTTAGCCAGCTTACAGATATCATAATAAAAAGCATCATCCATACTTTTAATATCTGAACATAATACATCGACATAAGGCGCCATAAGCTCCAGCGCTTCATCAGTCACGAAACTGTTGGATACATAAACAGTATATAAGCCCTGCTCTTTCGCAAGTTGTGAAACATCAATCACGTATTCCAGCCAAACAGCAGGCTCAGAATAGGTAAAAGCAATGCCCTGAACATTTAGCCGTCTAGCGGTATCGACTAATTGCTGCGGTGTTGCATAAGCAGAAGTTGATTCACCTTTTGCCAGGTTATCAAGTGCGCTCACACCCCACGATATTTCCAGGTTATGGCAACCATCACAGCGGAAGCTACAGCCATAACTGCCAATAGACATGACTTTAGTACCTGGCTGAAAATGCTTTACCGGTTTATCTTCAATTGCACCGATATCAATGGCTGAAATAATGCCATACGAGAGATTATATAAAATCCCATTACGGTTAACATGTGCCTGGCAAAAACCACGTTGTCCATGCTTTAACTTGCAGCGCCATAAACATAAATGACAGCGTACAATTGATTCAGCGCCATCACCAATATTTTCCTGCAGACGGGTTTGCTGGAGCTGATAATTTGCTGGTATTTCTTTCACATGTTTTACTTCTTCAACCATAAATACTCTGCCTAGTTTGATACGGGTAAGGTACCTGTTATTTTCCATAAAGGTGCTAAAACAAAATTCAAACAGGCATGTGCATCTCTTAATGCCTGTTCAGTTTCTTTAACTGTAGCAGCTTCAGCAAAAATAAAACCAAGGTAACTGTTTCCCTCCGGTAATGGAACCAGTTCATACCCTTGCCTGACTTCAATCGTTACTTCTTTTATATGTGGTATCCGCTGCGCTTCTAATAACCCTTCTACGCGTTTTAATATTCCAGCTCCAGGTATAGGAATCATCAGTACACCTGCAGCCGTATCAAGGGTTTGAATCTCTGCCTTTTTTCCCATTGCATGTAGTAATACTAACTCTTCCAATGAATGACCGGTTCCTAGACTCAGTAAACGGCCACACATACCACCAATAGTACGTGCTGCAACCTCGATGATCCAAACACCCTTACCGTTAATCCGACACTCGGCATGAACAGGCCCTTCTTTTAAGCCGTAAGCCTGGCATGCAATTAAAACTGTACGTTTGATTTCTTGCTGAACCCTGTCTGAAAATGAGGTGGGCGTTAAATAATATGTTTCTTCAAAA
>JAOUOK010000110.1 GCA_029880425.1 Gammaproteobacteria bacterium | reverse complement strand
GGGCTATGATGCTCATAAGTTTAAAGATTCGGGTAAGCTGATTTTAGGTGGTGTTGATATTCCCTATGAAAAAGGAATGGAAGCACACTCGGATGGTGATGTGGTAATACATGCTTTATGTGATGCACTGCTTGGTGCTATGGCGTTAGGAGATATAGGAAAACATTTTCCTGATACAGATAATGCCTACAAGGGGATTGATAGCCGTATTTTGTTAAAAGAAGTAATGAATAAGGTTCGTGAAGGGGGTATGAAGCTGGGTAACATTGACATCACAATTATTGCGCAAGCACCTAAGCTGGCGCCTTATATTCAAGATATGAGAAAAATACTTGCTAAAGACATGTCTACAGCAATAAGTAATGTCAGTATAAAAGCAACGACAACTGAAAAAATGGGCTTTACGGGTAGAGCCGAAGGTATTGCCGTTACTGCTGTTGTTTTACTTGTTTAATATCCATGTTTGATTTTCATTCATATCACTATGCAAATGGTGAACCCTGCTTAACTGGTGTTATACGCCAACAATCTTCAGATTTTAAAGTCGACGAAAAATTTGCCTTCAAACCAAGTGGAGAAGGTGAGCATGCCCTGTTACACATTAAAAAACAGGATACCAATACTGACTGGTTATCACGTCAAATTGCACAGTTGGCCGGGGTGCGTAAAGTTGATGTCAGCTACGCCGGAATCAAAGATCGAAATGCCATAACGACACAGTGGTTCAGTGTCTGGTTACCAGGTAAACCAGATCCTGACTGGTCACTTTTAAATTCAGAGCATGTACAAATACTAGAGACTGTACGACATAACCGTAAATTACGTCGGGGCAGCTTAAGAGGAAATCAATTCGCTCTTATTGTACGAAATGTAGAAGGTGATGCTTCTGATTTTGAGCAACGTATAAATATTATAAAAGAAGAAGGTGTACCTAACTATTTTGGAGAACAACGTTTTGGCATAGAAGGAAAAAATCTTGAAAAAGCCAGGATTATGTTTGCGGGTAAGCGCGAAAAGGATCGTTTTAAACGTTCAATGTACTTGTCCGCTGCACGTTCTGCAATTTTCAATGAGCTTTTGTCTCAACGTGTTGCTATGAATAAGTGGTCTGATGGCTTAACCGGTGATGTGATGCTGCTTGATAATAGTCACAGTTATTTCCTGGCTGAAACTATAGACGGTAAAATTATTCAGCGACTGAAAGAACATGATATTCACCCAAGTGGACCTTTATGGGGGCGTGGTGAATTATTAACGAAAGGTGTTGTTGCTGAGATGGAAGCTGCGTTGTCAAATAAGTTTGAAGTATTTGATATTGGTCTTAAAAATGCACGGCTTGATCAGGAGCGCCGTGCTTTACGCTTATCAGTGAAAGATATAATCTGGAATTATAATCAAGAAGAACAAACACTTAAATTTTCTTTTTTCCTTCCTGCCGGTGGATATGCAACCTCTGTTCTACGTGAACTAATAAAAGTTTAGTTATTTAGTAATGTAATATAATTATAAAATAATAATATAATAATATTTGGCAAGGTATAAAATATTTTATTGCATTAACGAATGATGTTGTTATATTAAGGCCCATAATTATGCATTACAAAAAGATGCATAATAATCGTTGAGTGGGTCAGCAGTATCATAATTTCTTATGGTGAAGGTACAATTACTGCTAACAAGTATAAACAAAGGAACCTGCTCTCCATTCAGATCGTAACCTTTGGGGAAAAATAATGAATAAAAACACCGATTACTGGAAGGAGAACTTGCGGCTTGTCGCTATATTGCTTGCAATATGGTTCGCCGTTTCATTCTTATTTGGAATTATCCTGGCTGACACCCTGGATGCTATTCGAATCGGAGGCGTTGGTTTAGGATTTTGGTTTGCACAGCAGGGATCTATTTATACATTCCTGGCATTAATTTTTGTGTACACCAAGAAAATGAATGCGCTTGATCGTAAATATGACGTACATGAAGATGACGATTAAGGGGGCATGACATTATGGATTTACAAACAATAACTTATCTTTTTGTTGGCGCAACCTTTGCATTATATATAGGTATTGCATTTTGGGCGCGTGCATCAACGACAGGTGAATTTTATGTGGCAGGTAAAGGAATTCATCCTGTTGCTAATGGTATGGCGACAGCAGCGGACTGGATGTCAGCAGCCTCGTTTATTTCAATGGCAGGTTTAATTGCTTTTAATGGCTATGGTGCATCCGTATTTCTTATGGGCTGGACTGGTGGTTATGTTTTATTAGCTTTATTGCTTGCGCCTTACTTACGTAAGTTTGGAAAATTTACAGTTCCTGAGTTTATCGGTGAACGTTACTACTCACGTACTGCACGTGTTGTGGCCGTTATTTGTTTGATTTTGGCTTCAATTACTTATGTAATCGGTCAAATGAAAGGCATCGGGGTAGCATTCTCCCGCTTCCTGGAAACAGATTATGATACTGGCCTCTACATTGGTATGGGTATCGTATTTATCTATTCAGTAATGGGCGGTATGAAAGGTATAACCTATACGCAAATTGCACAGTATTGTGTATTAATTTTTGCCTACACTGTTCCTGCTGTATTTATCTCACTCAATATTACCGGTAACCCAATACCACAGCTTGGTATTTTAAGTACCATGGCGGATGGTAATAATTATATGATGGATAAGCTGAACACGGTGGTATCCGAGCTCGGGTTTAATGAATATACAACCCAGGTAATGGGAAGCAAACTGAACATGTTTGCATATACCTTAACCTTAATGATTGGTACTGCTGGTTTACCTCACGTTATTATCCGTTTCTTCACTGTACCAAAAGTTAAAGATGCACGTTCTACAGCAGGTTGGGCTTTAGTCTTTATCGCAATCCTGTACACAACGGCTCCAGCTGTTGGTTCAATGGCGCGTTTAAACCTGATGAATACTATTCAAACAGGTCCTGTTGGTGAAGTTACCTCAAATATTAAATACGATGACCGTCCTCAGTGGTTTAAAAACTGGGAAAGCACTGGCTTATTGAAATTTGAAGATAAGAATGGTGATGGTCGTATTCAATATTATAACGAGAAAAATAAAGAATTTGCTGCGAAAGCCGAATCATACGGCTGGAAAGGTAATGAAATGGTCAAAGTTGATCGTGACATTATGGTACTGGCAAATCCTGAAATTGCAAAATTACCAAACTGGGTAATTGCACTCGTTGTAGCCGGTGGTTTAGCTGCAGCATTATCAACGGCAGCAGGTTTACTGTTAGCAATAGCATCCGCAATTTCGCATGACTTGTTAAAAGGGATATTTAAACCAGAGATTTCTGAAAAAGAAGAACTCATGGCAGGTCGTATAGCGATGGCTGGTGCAATCGGCTTGGCGGGTTACTTTGGTTTACATCCACCAGATTTTGCGGCAGGTACAGTTGCGATTGCATTTGGTTTGGCTGCATCCTCAATCTTCCCTGCATTGATGATGGGTATATTCAACAAAAATGTTAACCGTACCGGTGCGATTGCAGGTATGGTGACAGGTATTGGTATTACCATGTTGTATGTATTCCAACATAAAGGCATTATGTTTATTCCAGGAACTTCATTCCTTGGTGACATGTCACCAAACTGGTTCTTCGGGATTTCACCAAATGCATTTGGTTGTGTCGGTGCATTAGCTAACTTTGCAGTTGCTATTATTGTATCGAAAATGACTGCAGCACCACCTGAACATATTCAACATCTTGTTGAAGATATTCGTGTTCCAGCAGGTGCAGGAGCCGCATCAGACCATTAATTTATAGCCTGATGTTTTAACTAAAAAGCCCGTAATGATGATTCTTTACGGGCTTTTTTTATTTTAAGCTATATTTTTATTAACAACCGATAATAAATAGATATAAGATGAAGTATGGAAATTGAATTAGTTGAAATTCGTGATTTTATTGCACAACACCCTCCCTTTGATGTGTTGAGCGATGATTTAATAAATAAATTACCTAAGTACTTAACGATACGTTATTTCAGGCAGGGTAGTCAGTTTCCTGATCTCAGTGTTAAAAACAAGAGTTTGTATATTATAAGAAGTGGTGCAATTGAAGTTCGTAACCAGGATCAACAACTAATAGATAAGTTAGCAGAAGGCGATATTTACCTGTTGGATGAACAGGTTGATGAAAATGCTAATGAATTAAAAGGTATTTGTGTTGAAGATTCCCTTGTTTACCTGTTGTCATACGAACAACTTGATTTGTTAAAAAACCAGTCAGTAGAATTTAGTAGCCAGTTCAACCGCTCTATTAATGAACGGCTACGTCATGCAGTGCAGTTTAGTCAATCTTCTGAAATGCGTGATTTAAGTGCAATGAAACTGGAAGTGTGTGATTTAACTGTTCGCTTACCAGTAGTTATCGATTCATCAGTGAGCATTCAGGAAGCAGCTAAAGTAATGAGCGATGAGTATGTTTCCTCTATATTATTAACGGAAGAGAATAGATTGGTAGGTCTTCTAACAGATAAAGATATCAGGCGCCGTTGTGTTGCGGCTGGCCTGCCTTATCATGAACCCGTCAGTACTATTATGAGTAATAATCTCGAAACTGTTTCAGAAACAACATTACTTTCTGAAGCATTGTTGGTAATGACTAGAAATAAAATTAACCATCTTCCTTTAATGAAAGGAGATGACGCAGTTGGTATTTTAACTACGTCAGATATTATTCGTCATTTAAGTACCAGCCCAACATTAATTGCGAGTGATATATACCAGGCAAATTCAGTAGATGCTTTAAAACGTATCAGTAATAAATTACCGGAATTACAATTACAATTATCATTGTCCTGCTCAACAGCCAAACATATTGGTGAAGTTATATCCTCAATTACTGATTCTATTACCGCAAGATTATTAGAGCTGGCTGAGGCTAAATTTGGGACTCCACCTGTTGATTATGTCTGGTTAGCCGGTGGTTCTCAGGCGAGAAATGAACAAACATCGCATTCAGACCAGGATAACGCGATTATTATTTCAAATGAAATTAAACCGGAACATAATGAATATTTTGAAAAACTTGCGAATTTTGTTTGTGATGGCTTGAATGAATGTGGTTATGTGTATTGCCCGGGTGAAGCCATGGCCAGTAATACAAAGTGGCGTCAACCGGTATCTAAATGGTATGAATATTTTTCTCACTGGATACATAGCCCCGAACCTAAAGCGTTAATGTTATCCAGTATTTTTTTTGATTTGCGACCGGTTTATGGGGAGTTTTCATTATTTTTTGAACTGCATGATAGTGTATTGAAACAAACTAAAACTAATGAATTTTTTATATCGCATATGGTTGCCAATGCTTTAACCCATCAGCCACCGCTGGGATTTTTTAGAAACTTTGTTATGGTGAATGATGATAAACATAAAAACACACTGGATGTTAAACACCGGGGTATCGTACCGATAGTTGATATAGCACGTGTATTTGCGCTGAATAACGGTCTAAAAGAGACAAATACTGTGGAACGTCTGGAAGCTGCATTTGAATGTAAAGCATTAAGTGAAGAAATGTATGCCAATTTAATTGATGCGCTTGAATATATCGGCTCGCTGCGTATTCGTCACCAGGCTAAATTAATCCGGTCTGGTTTGGAAGCAGATAATTATTTGCCTATAAAAGAGCTTTCGGGACTGGAAAAAAACCATTTGAAAGATTCATTTTCTATTATCAAAACAATGCAGCAGTTTTTTGAAAGTCGTTATCGTCTTCAATAATAAGTAAAAATGTTATCTAAATTACTGGGTAAAAATTTTGTTAGAAAACAATATCTGAAGAATACAGATTCTTCAGTAATGAAAGAATTTTACATCCGTCCATTTCCTGCGAAGAATGATTTCCTCAGTGAACTTGAAATAGTGTCTATTGATTTTGAAACAACAGGTTTAGATATTAATAAAGATCATGTAATTAGTATCGGAACAGTGGATATTATCAAGTTAGGCGTTCAGTTGCAGTCAGCTTATCATCAAATAATTTCTTCAGATAAAGAGCTAACGGAAACGAGTGTTGTCATACATCAAATAACAGATGCCGAATTAGCCGAGGGAAGAAAAATTGAGGATGTACTTCCGCAGTTGCTTAAGCATTTATCAGGAAAGGTGTTGTTAGCACATAATGCAAAAGTTGAGATGGGTTTTTTAAATAAAATATGTTTTGAATTGTATAATACTAAATTTATAATGCCGGTTATTGATACACAATTTTTAGCCAAGCGTAGTTTTGAAAGAAAAAACACCGGCTTTAAGGATAATGAATTACGCTTGTTTAATTTGCGTGCCTCTCTAAATATGCCTGCCTTTAAAGCACATAATGCATTAATGGATGCGATAGCAACTGCTGAGTTATTCCTTGCACTGGCGAGTAAAA
>JAOUOK010000109.1 GCA_029880425.1 Gammaproteobacteria bacterium | reverse complement strand
TCACCAAATTCTTTTAACACACTGAGAAATGAAGCCTGGCCACTTTGAGCGATAATGGTGAGCATTTCATGCATCGCCGTCTCACGGTGTTCTTTGGCTATAACACACTGGTATTGCATAAAACCTTTCCTGCCATAAAGGCGGTTCCAGTTTGCAATGGCATCCAACGGGTAAAAGAAGGGATCATAGTCCACTTGCTGGATTTGTTTAATCGGGCGTTTAAAGTAAAGTTGATTAAACGCAGTAACCGTGTACTTGTTTAGCAGGAAACCGGGTGCATCAAAAGGTACTGAAAGTTTGTAAGTTTTAAACTTATATTTCTTATTTGATTCACAATGATTACCGCGGATAAATAAACCACGTCCAAGCTCATCACCTGAGGCCAGGCAATCAATCCATGCGACGGTGTATTCCCAGTCTTTATCAGATTGATCTGACAGCGCGTAAAACTCTTTAAGGTTATTAAAGCGAATCGTTTCCTGTTCGATTTTATGACCAGGTATTTTTTTTAAGGAAAATTCAACCCAGTTAATTAAACCGGTTAAGCCTAAGCCACCAATGGTGGCATTAAAGAAATCTGTATTTTCTTCAGGGCTACAAATAAGACGATCACCATTTGAACGTAATAATTCAAATTGCAAAACGTACCTGCCAAAGGTTCCGGCTTTATGATGATTCTTACCGTGTACATCGTTGGCAATCGCACCGCCAACGCTGATGTATTTTGTACCGGGTGTAACAGGAAGAAACCAGCCATGTGGCACGATGAGTTGCAGGATATTTTCAAAAGTAACACCTGCTTCACAACGTAAAATACCTTTATCCCTGTCGTATTGAATAAAATGATCCAGGTGTTGCGTATCGAGTAACATGCCATCCTGATTTTGGCAGACATCACCATAACTTCGTCCTTGTCCATAAGCCAAAAATGTAGCTGTATTTTCTGCATCACTGTCAAAATCAGGGAATGAAAATGAATCAGGATAAACATGATAAACATCCTGTTTATCGTTATCGATTTTTGGGAAACGGCCCCAGGACTGATAATTTTTCATTTGTATTTACAACGCTAAATATAAACTGGTTATGACAAACAAGCTGACGATATAACTGGTTTTATCACGTATGGCAAAAAGAACAGGATCTTCATTCATTTGTCCCCTGAAGGCGAGTAACCACATGTGACTTATCCAGTATAAGATTGCCACTGCAACAAACCACAACCAGTCAGGTTGTGAATAAAGGGAGTCTGCCTGTAAATCATGTATGTATAAAACCAGTATCATTATTGAAATATAACCACTGCTAATCCCAAATAAACTTACCGCGGGTAGGTCATCGATGTGATAGCCACGTGCCTCTGATTTAACTTCACCTTGTTGACTCAGGTTGTTTAACTCAGAAAAACGCTTTATCAATGCAAGTGATAAAAATATAAACATTGAAAAAGCAAGTAACCAGTATGATAGTGGGACCGCGATAGCCATGGCGCCTGCAATAATACGAATGGTGTATAAACTGGTTAAGGTAATCACATCAAGTAATGCCACCGGTTTCAGGTACAGGGAATAGGCCGTGGTTAAAACAAGGTAAACGGTTAAGACGTTAACGAAATCAGTATTTGTTTGCCAGGCAAAGGCATAGGATAAAAGTAATAACAGCGGTACCAGCATAATGGCTAATGGTATAGGAAGCGTCCCTGCGGCAAGTGGCCGGTATTTTTTTGTTTTATGTTTTCGATCGGCTTCAAGATCCATCAGGTCGTTAATCAGGTAAATTGCAGAAGCGGCAAAACCAAAAGCAAAAAACGCCCAGAGGCTGGCCTGGACGGCAGTGTTATTAAACAAGTTATGTGAAAGTACCAGCGCAGAAAAGATGAGCATATTTTTTGCCCATTGATGTACACGCATGGCTTTTAAAATTGTTTTTATGGATGTTGCTTGTTGCGATTCAAAAACTTCTTCGATTTCATCGGTGACCTGTTGTGCTTTAGCCAGCAGTGTTGCGGGTGCATTGACTACAATAGCGGCGGCGGCATGTTGCCAGACTTTGAGGTCAATGTTGGCATTACCTGCATAGACAAAACCTTTTTCACCAAAGCGCTCACACAACATTGCAGCCTTATTTTTTCCAGATAAGTTGTGTGTCTCTTCACTGGCAAGAATTTCATCAAAGATATTGAGATGATGTGCAATAGCCTCGGCAATATTTTTATTGGCCGCGGTCACCAGCACGAGGTGACGATTATGTAGCCGTTGCTGAGTCAGGTATTTCAATAAATCAGTATTAAAGGGTAATGATGATGGCGAAAGTTCAACATGTTGGCTGATCTTATGTTTGAAACCCGCTTTGCCATGGAATAGCCAAAAGGGTAACAGCAACAACATGAAAGGATTTTGATGGATGAGTCGCAGGCATGATTCCCAGAGTGAGTCGGTTTGGATCAGGGTACCATCCAGATCAACACAAAGTGGTAGAGAAGTGTTACCAAGTGTTTCGGAATCAGAATTCGTCATTATTTTTGCAATTTTTATAATTAATAATTCATTTTAACTCTATGATTTTAAAAGGCAATTAAATTCTTTAAAGACTGTGATGAATGGGTCGATAATTTTTACAGGGACTGTGTATTTATGCAGTTCATGCAAGGAGTTTAGCCGAATTAGTGAAATGGAATTCTTCCCGTTTGGAGGAAGTCTCGATGTCTTTTACAAAACCTGTCTCCAGCACAAAAACTGAAAAAACATCAGTTTTATACCGTCATTATATTTTCATGTTTGCGCTAGTGTTCTTGTTGACAGGCATACTTACTGTGCAGGTTGTTTCGGCTACAGGTTTTAATTTTCAAAAGGTGCCGGTACAACAGCTTGGTCATACGTATATGCAGCAGGCTGTGTTATTTTCCCAGGCGCAAACTGCTTTTGAGAGCAAGAACTACGCTTATTCAGTTAGTATATTAAAGCCTCTGGCTCTGAATGGGCATACCGAGGCACAGTATTTATTAGCCGTACATTATGACCTTGGCCTTGGGGTTAAGCGCAGCGCACCAGATTCTTTTTACTGGTATAAAAAAGCGGCCAGTGCCGGGATTAACATTGCACAGCATAATTTAGCCGTGGCCTATGCCGAGGGAAATGGCATTGATGCAGATCTGGTTAAAGCCGTTCGCTGGTGGGAGCGGGCAGCCAATGCCGGTAACACCGACTCGCAATATAACCTTGGTATTATTTACGCGGCTGGTCGTGATTCGATCAAAGCGGATATGAAAAAAGCATTGAAATGGTGGCGTATGGCAGCAATGAGAGGGGATGCTGCAGCTCAATTTAACCTGGGCGTGCTCTATGCTAATGGTATTGGTATGTCTAGCCGAACCTGTGAAGCCTCACGTTGGTGGAAAAAATCAGCAGCGAACGGTTTTGCCCAGGCTGAAATGGCACTGGCGGTATTAGAAACCAAGAGTGATTATGCCTCTTGCCCATAAGTAACGGGTATTTATCTAACAATAAAAAAAGCCCGGTATAAAACCGGGCTTTTTTATGTTCATATTTCTTTATTATGAATCATGAGCAGCTTTACCGTGCGCATCAATGAGTGTTTTAGTCATAATGCGGTCGGTATAAGCCATGGCAATAGCTGAAATAATAAAGACTACATGAATAATTACCTGCCATTTCATGGTGGCTTCAGTCATGTTTTCTGCATTAATAAACGTCTTCAATAAATGAATCGAAGAAATACCAATTAAGGCCATGGAGAGTTTAATCTTCATGGTGGCGGCATTCACATGCGATAACCATTCTGGTTGATCGGGATGTTCTTTAAGATTTAAACGTGAAACAAATGTTTCATAACCACCGATAATCACCATAATAAGCAGGTTGGCAATCATCACAACATCAATTAAACCTAAGACAATCAGCATAATTTCTGCTTCAGTGATTTTATTGGCTGCGCTGACAAGGTGGGCAAGTTCTATCATAAAGTGATAAACATAAACACCTTGAGCTACGATTAAGCCAAGATAAAGAGGCGCCTGTAGCCAGCGACTCCAAAATATTAATTGTCCCATGATTGCAAGTGATGTATTGCGTACAGCATCTGTTGTTGTATTCACGTTAACCTCTAACTATTTATTTCATTAAATTATGTTTAATAAGTTTACTGTTTGGTTGCCATGGCAACCGTGTAATTTGGACCTTGTTTGAGTTTTTTGTAATTACCAAACACGTCTTCAAAGTTACGTTTAATATATTTACGTAAGCCGGTAATGGTGACGACATAAATCTTAGCACCTGGATTCATTTGGCTGTAAGCATCATGTAAAAACAGGCTGAGCATTTCATTACCCACTTTTGCCGGGATATTGGATACCACCACATCAAATTTACGTTTTCTTATTTGATCGAAGCCGTTACTTAACAGTGCTTCGGCATTTTTTACCTGGTTAAGTTCGGCGTTGATATTGCTGTATTCAACCGCTTTAAAATCTTTATCAACTAAAGTGGTCTGACCTTTTGGTGCAAGCTTGGCCATGGTTAAACCGATCGGGCCATAACCGCAACCGAGATCGAGACAGTTATCTGATTCATTAATTTTAAGGTACTTAAGTAACATTAAAGTGCCTTCATCAATATTACGTGGTGAAAAAATTCCCCAGGTAGAATGAAAGACAAACGGGAAGCCGCTTAATGTTTCGTTAAAAACAATATCTTCTCGTAGTTTCTTAATTTCTTGTTCTGAAAGCATGCTGATGTTATTTACCCGGTTTATTACCTGTGAGCCTGATTTAGTTATTTATCATATCTGCCAGTTGAACATTGTGGTAAAGCAGGTGGTTACCTAAATGATCATGTTTAATGCGTGAAAGCCCGGCATTATTGACTTTAATCCGGTAAAGCCCAATCGGTGCAGTGTGTAGCGCGTGGGCAATAATGGCCCGGTTAACCCCGGCATGGGCAACGATTAATATATGTTTACCGGCAAATTTTTCAACGGTACGTGAATACGCCTGGCTGACCCGCTCAATAAAGTGGTTCAGATCTTCAGCTCCCGGTGGGCGACAATTCACCGGGTCATGATAAAAGTCTTCATATTCTTTTAAATCGTCAGCTTTAATTTCATCGGGAGTCCTGCCTTCCCAGCTGCCAAAACCCACTTCTTTAAAATTCTCCTCGGTAAAACAGGGGATGTCATACACATCCATCAGCGCCTCGGCAAAGGCCAGGCACCGTTCTAAGGGTGAGGTAATAATTTGATCCCAGGGCGCATCTTCACCGACAGCATCCCACATTTGCTGCCAGCCTTTTTCTGTCAGGGGATCATTAATATTATGGCCACGGTAGGCGCGTCCACCTTCCGGTTCACCGTGACGAATAAGATCAATTATTGTTTCGGGAGTTTGTTTTGCCATTGCCTGTTTTTCGTCTATTCGTCGTCCCCACCTGTGAGGTTGCGACGTTTTTTATTCTGGCTTACTTAATTGCTGTTTAAGATTTTCAGCTAAGGTTAAGGCATCAGTGATATTTGCTGAGAGCACGTTAAAGTGGCCCATTTTACGTCCTGGACGGGCCTGGTGCTTACCGTACAGGTGCAGTTTGACATTGGCATGATCCAGCAGTTTTTGCCATTCCGGTGCCTTGCCGTTGTGCCAGATATCACCGAGCATATTGATCATGACTACCGGTGAAAGTAACCGGGTATCACCGAGTGGTAAGCCGCAGATTGCCCGTACTTGCTGTTCAAACTGGTCAGTTACACAGGCATCCAGGGTGTAATGGCCACTGTTATGTGGACGTGGCGCAATTTCATTAACCAGCAGTTCACCGTTGGAGATAAAGAATTCAACTGCCATTACGCCGACATACTCCAGGGCGGTGGCAATTTCTTTTGCCATATCAGTCACCCGGGTTTCAGTCGCCTGATCAATACGTGCCGGTACCACGCTGACATCAAGAATGCCACCCTCATGAATATTTTCAGCCACGGGGTAAGTGGTTACTTCGCCTTCCAGGCCCCGCGCCATGACCACCGAGACCTCGATATCCAGTGGCATGCGTTGTTCCAGCACACAGGCTTCACCTTCGAGTGTTTCCCAGGCTTTTTCGATATCAGAGTCAGAATTAATGCCAAACTGGCCTTTACCATCATAGCCAAATCGTGAAACTTTAAGGATGGAAGGCGTACCGATCTCTGAAATTGCTTTTTTTAAGTCTTCAAAAGACTCGATCACGGCAAACGGTGCAGTAGGAAAGCCATTATCTCTGAGAAAGTTTTTTTCGTGGATCCGGTCCTGGGTAATGGTTACCGCGTGGGCTCCCGGTCGAACTGGGCAGGTTTTGGCCAGCGCTTCAAGCGTGGAAGCGGGGACATTTTCAAACTCGGTAGTGACGGCATCACAGGTTTTTGCGATGTAGTCCAGCGCTGTTTGATCATCGTAATTGG
>JAOUOK010000108.1 GCA_029880425.1 Gammaproteobacteria bacterium | reverse complement strand
ATTTATTCGTACCGGAGTTGTTAGTATTTTAATAGCTATTGTACTTAGTGCAATTGGAGCATTTTTATTTTCACGTATTACTCAGCCTATTACTAAAGGCTTGCAAGAGAGTGAAAAATATAACCGTATGTTATTTGAATCTTCACCAATTGGGCTTGCTCTGAGTCGTTTAGATGGTTCTTTAGTCGATGTTAACCGGGCCTATGCCAATATTATCGGTTTTAGTACTGAAGAGGTAAAAAAACTTAGCTACTGGGATATTACACCTGAAGATTATGCAGCTGATGAGCAGCGCCAGTTAGAAAGTTTAAATACCAGGGGGCGTTATGGCCCTTATGAAAAAGAGTATTTACATAAAGATGGATCTCGTATCGCGGTACGTTTATTGGGACAAATGATTGAACGTGATGGCGAAAAATATATCTGGTCGAGTGTTGAAGACATCCATGAACGCAAAGAAACTGAAGCGGCAATTAAACTGAGTGAAGCGCGACTCAACGAGGCACAGCGTCTTGCAAAAGTGGGAAGCTGGGAACTTGATTTATTAACCGGGGAATTGGTCTGGTCAGATGAAATTTTTCGTATATTTGAAATTGATAAAGAAAAATTTGCTGCAACCTATGATGCATTTTTAAATGCAATACATCCTGATGACAGGGATAAAGTGAACGAGGCTTATTCTAATTCACTGATTGATCGAAAAGCGTATGAAATTACACACCGTTTACAAATGAGCGACGGAACAATTAAGTACGTTCATGAAAGGTGCGAATCTTTTTTTGATGACGATCAAAAACCTGTTCGTTCAGTTGGAACTGTACAGGATATCACCAAACAAAAGGTCGTCAGTCAGGACCTGGAACAATTGAAAAATATATTAGATCAAACTTTAGACTGTATCTTTATTTTTGGTGCTGAAGATATGCGTTTCTATTATGTTAATGAA
This sequence comes from Gammaproteobacteria bacterium, assembly GCA_029880425.1. GTDB lineage: Bacteria > Pseudomonadota > Gammaproteobacteria > UBA6429 > Thiohalophilaceae > JAGLTQ01. The sequence goes on along the minus strand of JAOUOK010000108.1, from coordinate 5,498 downwards.
GGTGCCATGCAGCAAGTAGGGTATTCATTTAACGAATTAACCACGATGTATCCTTATGATATTAAGCCAGAAGTTAGCCAGGCCGGATTTATGGAATTGATTTCACCTCTTGTTAATGGTGAAAAAGCATCTTTGAGTTTTGAAACAATCCATCAGCATAAAGATGGCACGCTTATTCCTGTTGAGGTTTTCCTGCAATATGTTTCTGATGAAAATGAATCCGGAAGCTTTGTTGCTGTTGTACGCGATGTAACTGAGCGTAAAAAAATTGAAAAAGAGTTAGCTAGACACCGTGAGCATCTCGAAGAACTAATAGACGAGCGTACGAAAGAATTGCATGAGGCCCAGGATGAATTAGTACGTAAAGAGCGCCTGGCAACATTAGGACAACTGACAGCAACGGTCTCGCATGAGTTACGTAATCCCTTAGGTGCAATTCGACCTTCATTGTTTGTAGTGCAAAAGAAAAGTGATCAGCAAGATGAGCAGGTTCAAAATGCAATTGAACGTATTGATAGAAATGTTGATCGCTGTGACCGCATCATAGATGAGTTGTTAGATTTTACCCGTATCACTGAGTTAAATAGAGAGAAAATCCGGTTTGATGACTGGTTTGCAACAGTGATTGATGAACAGTTTATACCTCAAGGTGTTGTGCTGGAAAAAGAATTCAATTTGAAAGATGTTGAATTAACTTTTGATAAAGACAGGCTACGTCGCGCTCTTATCAATGTGATAGAAAATGCCAGTCATTCGATGATGGATGACAATCAACAGCTCGTCAAAGATATTGAGGCACATTTAAGTATTAAAACGAAAAGTGATAATGAACGTATTGAAATAATTATATCTGATACGGGTTGCGGTATTAAAAAAGAGACATTAGATAAGATTTTTGAACCTCTTTTCTCCACCAAGGGATTTGGTGTGGGCTTAGGTATGCCGGTGGTTAAACAAATTATGGAGCAACATGATGGTGGTATAGACGTTAAAAGTGAAGAAGGTAAAGGTACAACTATGACGTTGTGGTTACCGAGTGGTTTAAAGGAAGAAAATATGACGGGAACAGTATGAAAACGTGGAAAGAGTTTAGAAATTACATCCAGTATTTATTCAATACTATCTTAGGATAAATAAAAATGTCTGTTGAAAATATAAAACTGGGTGTGATGCCTCCTCTTACTGGATTAGTAGGAATATACGGTAGTGAAATAATGCATGCTGCCCATATTGCCTGCCAGGAAATAAATGAAAATGGCGGTGTACTTGGCAGGCCATTAGAATTGATTTTTGAAGATGATGGAAGCTTACCCGACACAGCAGTCAATGCTGCGAAAAAATTGTTAGACGAACACGAATGCTCAGCAATTATCGGGAACCTGTTATCTAATTCACGCATAGCGGTTGCTTATAGTGTTGCAGAACCGCGAAGAATTCCTTATTTAAATTTTTCTTTTTATGAAGGGAGTATTTTAAGCCGCTACTTTTTTCATTTTGCTGCTCTGCCAAATCAACAAATTGACAAAATGATTCCTTATATGTGTGAGAAATTTGGGCCGCGAATGTTTTTTGCTGGAAATAATTATGAATGGCCTCGGGGCTCTATCCATGCTGGAAAACGTGTCCTAGAGGAAAATGGTGGTGAAGTTGTTGGCGAAGAGTATTGTCCGATAGGCGTATCAGAAGAGGACATTGATAAATTACTTGATTTGGTTGAAGCAGAAAAGCCTGATGTTTTTGTTCCTTACTTTGCGGGCAATGATCAGGTTTTATTATTAACTCGCTTTACTGAGAGGGGATTAAAAGATCATATCGTGGTTGTAATGGGGCATTATGATGAAATGATGGCAAGTCAATTGAGTCAAAATGTACGTGAAGGCTTTTATTCCACTAATACTTACTTTATGAGTGTAGATTCAGAACACAATAGAAATTATAAGTCACGACTTGCTAACTTACAGGATGTTAATGGTATATGGCCGAAGGGTAACGGTATCCTGACAAATTTCGGTGAGGGCACTTATGTTTGTGTTAAGGCATTTGCTGCTGCAGCAAATAAAGCAGGTTCAGTGGAGTCTGAATTGCTAGTAGAAGAATTACGTACAATTAACATTGAAGCACCTCAAGGCCTTGTTAGTATGGAATCTGCTCATCACCATGCGAAGGTAAATACATATTTAACGCAGTGTGATTCTGAAGGTGAATTTAAAATCATTGAAAACTTTGGTGTGATTGATCCTGTATTACCAGAACGATATAACAATCAAAGAATAAGTAATCAGGCCACACTAGAGGATGATATTCGTCTTCAGGCGCGTATGCTTGAACAATTATCAGAAGGCATAGTGCTTGTAAGTACAAGTGATGCTTCGATCCTATATGCAAATGCAGGTGCGTATACGATATTTGAATACGATGGCGACGATTTGCTTGGTTTAGATGTTGCTATGCTTTTCAATAAAGATATTGAAAACAACGAAAATCACTATAAAGATATACTAACGATAATAAATAAAAAAGGTGGTTGGGAAGGAGAAATAGACGGCATTACTAAAAATGGAGTAAAAATAGTTTGCTCCTTGACGAGCACTATATTCACTCACCCTGTTTTTGGTGAAGTTGTATTGGCTGTTTATCGGGATATTACAAAAAACAAATATTCTGAAAAAGAATTGCGCGAAAGTGAAGCAAGATATAAACGTGCAGAACAGGGTACCAATGATGGGTTATGGGAGTGGAATATATTAACAGGTGAAGATTATTTTTCACCAAGATGGTTAGCAATACTTGGTTATAAACCTAAAGAGCTTGCTTACCATCTTGATACATTCATTGAACTTATACACCCTGACGATCTTCCTGTCGTCAGTCAAGTTTTGGAAAAACATCTGCAAAACAACTCGGCTTATGATGTTGATATGCGTATGCGTCACAAACGTAATGGATATATCTGGATCAATGCAAGGGGGCAAGCTGAACGGAATGTAAATGGTGAACCAGTTCGAATGTCGGGTTTTATTACAAATATACATGATCGTAAAGTGACTGAATTTAGAGAAAGATTGAAGCATAAAATATCTCAGGCAATCACAAATGCATTGTCAGTGTATGTTTCAGATATGGAAAGTGTTAGGGGAATTTTCATTCATTTGTTGCAGGAACTTTTGAATATAACAGAAAGTGAGTATGGCTTCATTGGTGAGGTTTTTTATAGTGACAATGGTAATCCATACTTAAAAACACTAGCAATCACAGACGTTTCCTGGAATGAAGAAACCAGAAGTTTTTATGAGGAAAGATCACCAGTAGGAATGGAGTTCACAAATCTGGATTCTCTTTTTGGCCATACTTTAAAAACAGGCGAATATACTATTAGTAATGATCCCATTCATGATGTTCGTTCCTGCGGCCTTCCTGAAGGGCACCCTGTACTTAACACTTTTCTTTGTGTTCCTTTAAAAATTGCCGGCGAATTAATTGGTATGATTGGAATTGCAAACAGAAAAGATGGTTACAGTGACGATATCATTGTACCTCTTGAGTCTTTTTTCCAGTCTTGTGCCAATGTTATTAGCTCATGGCGTGATACTCAAAAGCGTATTAAGGTCGAAACAGAACTTCGCGAGTATAAGGATAGACTGGAAGTGCTTGTTGAAGAACGTACCGAAGAACTCCATAAAGCCCAGAGTGAATTAGTTCGCAAAGAGCGTCTTGCCACACTTGGACAACTCACAGCCACTGTATCTCACGAGTTGCGAAACCCGTTGTGTGCAATGCGACCATCGCTTCATATTATTCAAAAGAAAAGTGACCAGGACGATCAACGTCTGCAACAAGCTGTTGAACTTATCGACAGAAATATCGAACGTTGCGATAACATTATTGATGAACTTTTAGATTTTACACGCATCACTGAACTTAACTTGAGTTCCGTTCGGCTGGATAAATGGCTTGAACTGGAGATTCAAGAGCAGGTGATTCCAGCAGGCCTTCAGGTCCATACAGATCTTGGTTTAAACGAACTGGAGCTTGATATTGATATTGATCGTTTACGTCGTGCCTTTATTAATGTTTTTATAAATGCATATGAATCAATGATGGATTGTAATAAAAAACTGATTGAAACAAACAATGCCCGTGTGACCATTTTGACCAGGAGAAATAATAACCATGCAAATATTATTGTTGAAGATTCAGGGCCAGGAATAGCTGAAGAAGTTTTAGATAAAATATTTGAGCCTCTTTATTCTACAAAAGGTTTTGGTGTGGGTTTAGGTATGCCAACGGTCAAACAAATTATGGAGCAACACGGTGGTGGCATAGAGATTATTTCTGCAAAAGGCAATGGTGCCCGTATAATTTTATGGCTGCCAATAAAACAGCATAGTAAAAATGAAGGAAACAGGTATAAAGGTTGAAGTATGAATCAGTCAAATATATTAATTATTGATGATAACAAGGATTTAGCTGATGGCCTGGCGATGGTGCTAGAAATAGAAAACTATCACGTGACAGTTGCCTATAACGGAGGCGATGGAATAAAAAAATTTGATGCTGGTAATTATGATCTTGTGGTTATCGATGTAAAGTTACCTGATATGTATGGCATAGAAGTATATCAAGATATCCATCAAAAAGATGTTGATATGAAAGTGATGATGATGACTGGATTTCGTATTGATCAGGTCTTTACCGAAATTGTTGGTGAGGATGGGTTAGCTATCTTGCGTAGTCCAGAAAATCATATGCAGGTATATGAAGCTGTGACAAAAATAAAGGATGCCGGAATTGTTGTTGTGGTCGATGAGCAGCCAAATTTAGCGACGTCGATATATGATTATTTAACTGCGCAAGGTACAAAAACAATATTGTCAAAGGATGATAAAGAAGCTGTTGCCCGGGTGTTATCCGATAATGTTGAGGTGCTGGTGCTGGATTTCAATAAACCCATTATGTGTGGTTTAGAAACGTATATGCAGCTAAAAAAGCAAGGCCGGGAAGTTAAAACAATTATAGTTGCAGAATATAAAAAGGAAGAGGTTGAGACTACTGATATATTAAGGTCTTTATCAATAACAGGATGTTTATTTAAGCCTTTTAAACCGGACGACATGATTAAAATGATTAAATATGTAATGAGTAGTTAGATAGTTAAGATTATTGAGTAAAGAGTGGGCAATATGATTATTCAGCAGACAAAAAACTGTCAGGAAATAAATGACGCAGAGAAAATGCGTATCTTAATTGTTGATGATGATCCGGATGTTTTACATTCGATAAAAGATGTTGTAGAGCTGGAAATTCAGGATTGCCTCGTCGAAGTAGCAAGCAATATAGAGCAGGCTAAATTACTGGCGCAACAAGTTAAACCGGATATTGCATTACTTGATATTAAACTCGGGCAGGATAGCGGGCTTGATTTAATACCTGAAATGAAAGCTGTTTGCCCGGATATATCCATTATAATGATGACTGCATTTCGCGATAGTAAATATACT
>JAOUOK010000107.1 GCA_029880425.1 Gammaproteobacteria bacterium | reverse complement strand
TCAGTTTCTGATGTTATTTTAACTGACCCAGGTCTTAATAAATTAGCATGCGGCGTTACAGTCACTTTATAGCTGTCTTTATCTTCTGCTATCGTCACATTTGCCGGTACGTTATAAACCGTTAATCGATGCTGAATTTCCCGTTCTGCGGTTGGACTTTTTGCCTGGATAATAAAGGTACTTTCACCTGGCTTGAACATCGGCGGTAACTGGATACTGTAAACACTTTCGTTCCCGGCTAATTTTGACATCGGGTAGAGCTGTTCATCTGTACCTGATTTTTTTCTTTTTAAGGAAAAGTTGAATTTTGAAAGTAAGCGCTTATCTGCTAATGGTTTTTCATCTTCTATGAGTTGCGCATTGACATTAATCACATCACCCAGCATAGCAAAAGCAGGTAACTCGTTAATTTTCAATTTAAGGTTTGTTGCGACAACCACACGATTACTTTCATCCAGTGGTGCCATAATTTTCCATTGGCCACGTTGAGGTTTTTTAACTGTGATTAGGTCATAACCATCATCACTAAACCATTTCACCTGTTGTGGATGTTTTTTGTGACTCCATGTTCTTTTACCTGGCGTGACGATTGTGGTTGGCTTTGTTTTATCTTTGTTAAACACCAGTAAGGTCATATCATTAATGCTTGCATCAACATTAAAACGGTTGTCTTTTATTGGTAAGTTATCCAGCTCGGTTGATTGCTCAAGCATTTGTAGAAACAGTTTTTGTAAATCATCTGCGCTTGAAACCTTACGATGTAAACCATCTGTGTATGAAGATAAAGTACTTAAAAGTTGTTCATCAACATCATCGGACAAGGCAATAGTATGAATTCGAACCTTTGCTTTCTCAAAGGCTGGCAGAAGTTCATTTAAAATTCTTTTCCTCGAATCTTTATCAGCCTTTTCATTTTGGCTGACATCAACATGGCCATCGGTTAACAGAATCAGGTTACGCTTGTAACGTGGATCAGGCTCTTTCCAGTCAAAACTTACCTTGCGTAAAGCACTTTCAATATTAGTAAAAAGTCCAACGGAGCTGATTTCCATTGATTGCGCGCGTGCCGCTTCTCGCCAGCCATCATCCACGGTGCCAATCTTAACCGTCATATTGACTTGCCTGGCAAAATTCCAGATACCTGAACGGGATCCTTCCGGTACCAGCCCCGCCAATAATCGTAGTGCGGGGCGACGTAAGTTCTTAGGATCGGTTTTTTTCATACTGCCGGAAATATCCACCAGCACTCGTAAATCTGTAACTATTCTTTGTGGATTTTTCTTAGTGAGTGGTGCCTGGGAAGTAACATTGCTGGAATGGGCTGGAATTAACCAGAGCTGGCTTATACTTATTAATAATATGGAAACAATTCCTTTATTAATATAAGTAGTAATTGCTACTTTTTTTAGCACAGCAGTCTATCTCCCAAGCAAGGTAACCTCGTTTAAGAATAGCATAATTATATAAAAAGCAAATACTTAACTCATTTTGCTATATAAACACTAAAGATATTCACTCTAACCCACTAAAAAATAAAGAGTATTAAACTATCTAAAAAGAAAAGCTTAAATAAAAAAAGGGGCATACCTTTCGATATGCCCCTTTTTGAGTACCTGGTTAAATCGCGGTTATTTATGCAAAGAAAATAACTGATAAAAAGCTTAACCAGGAAATAGCAACCATTACGATAATGATCGCCATTGGTAAATTCTGAAACGTAAACATGTCTTTCATTTAAATATCCTCAAATCTTTTTAGCCGTGCTGCTAATTAAGCGAATTCTAATAGACTGGCTATACAACATCAAGCTGAATTCCCTTAAAAACCACAGCCGACAATCCCTCTGCGGTTGATTCATACTGAGCTTCAGCGAAATCTAAAATTCATTTTTCTACTGCCTGTTTTTCTGAATTTTCTTTACGCTGAGTGGGAATCCGAATATCGTCATCATCCATCAAAATACGGTGAGCAGGCCCCTCCATATCATCAAACTGTCCTGTTTTCACAGCCCAGATAAAGCCCCATATGGCGACAGCAAAGACCAGTAAGCCTAACGGGATAAGTATATAAAGAATCTCCATAAGCTAATTATACTCGGTCTAACAAGACGCGCCTAATTTAAACATCAAGCGGTTTATTCAGCCGCAAGGCGTTTACTACCACAACCAAGGAGCTGGCAGACATCCCAATCGCCGCCATCCAGGGCGCCACGTAGCCCATTGAAGCCAGGGGTAGCGCTAACAGGTTATATCCCAATGCCCAGCTTAAATTCTGTTTTACTATCTTGACGCTACGCTGAGCCATTTTAATACCATCCACCAGGTGAGGCAGGTGTTCGGATAACAACACCATGTCAGCACTGGCTTGTGCCAATTGCGTGCCCCCACCCATCGCAATCGATACCTGGGCTGCCGCCAGTACAGGGGCATCATTCACGCCATCACCGACCATCGCCACTATCTCACCCTTTGCCTGCAGTTCATGGATAACAGCCAGCTTACCATCGGGTTTCATACTATGGTGAACATGATCAATCCCCACTTGTTTAGCAATGTGCGAAACAGCTGCTTCGTTATCACCACTAACCAACCAAACCTGCTTACCCATGGCCTTTAATGCCTGTACAGATTCCGCTGCCTGCTCACGTAAAACATCACTCAGGGAAAAGGCCGCTAGCAGCCTTTTGTCATCAGCAAGGAATATTTCACTTGAATGACGTGATTGCTCGTGCAGTGAAAGATCCACATCAGCCACATATGTCGCACAACCGAGGCGATACTGCACGCCATCAACCTGTGCGGTCACGCCCTGCCCCGAGATAGCCTCAATTTTTGATGCCACCAATCTATTAGGCTGTGATGCATTTTGTAAAAACACTTTTGCCACCGGGTGTTCTGATCCCAGCTCAAGCGCAGCGGCAATATCCAGGCTCTGCTGCTCATCCAGTTCTGCAAAAACCTGCATCGACTCAAGAGCGAGCTGTCCCTTTGTCAGAGTCCCGGTTTTATCGAGTACCACGTGTGTGACTTTTGCCAAGGTTTCCAGGGCATGGCCGCGGGTAGTGAGCACGCCTAAACGTGTTAAAGACCCCGTCGCAGCTGTCATTGCCGCTGGCGTAGCTAATGAGAGAGCACATGGACAGGTCACGACTAATAACGAAAGAGCAATCCAGAAAGCCTGGTCTGGATCGTGTTGCCACCACCATAATGACACCAATGAAACAAGCAACAATAAAAAACCAACAAATACAGCCGCCACTTTATCCGCTGTTTTTGCGATACTGGGTTTTTCGACCTGGGCACGATCAAGTAATCGTTGAATAGAAGCCAGCACGGTATCTTCACCCACTTGCTGAACTTCTACCACTAATGGGCTTTCAATATTAACCGTGCCACCGATAACCTTTTCATCAACAGTCTTAGCCAGTGGGTGACTTTCACCGGTTAACAGGGACTCATCAATACTACTTCGCCCCTCAAGAATAATGCCATCAGCAGGTATGGAATCACCAGGTTTAATACGCACCTTGTCACCACGGAGTAATTCAGAAACAACAATCGTTTCATCACCATCATCCGTTATGCGAGTGGCCATGGCGGGTAATAACTTAACCAGCTCTTCGGCAGCCTGCCCCGCTTTTTGCCGTGCCCCCATCTCGAGGAAACGACCTGCAAGCAGGAAGAATGTAAACATAGTAACCGAATCAAAATACACCTCACCACTTCGGCTAACAGTTGCCCAGCAACTTGCCGCGTAAGCGAGACCAATGGCAATTGATACCGGTACATCCATACCCAGTTGACGGGCTTTAAGATCACGCCAGGCGGAACTGAAAAATGATCGGGCAGAATAAAAAACAACAGGTGTGGCAATTAACAGGCTCACCCAGCGCATAAAGTGCTCAAGACCAGCATCCATTCCGGAATAGTCACCGGCATATAAAGCAACTGCCAGCATCATGACCTGGATTGCACCGAGGCCAGCGATAGCTAACCGCTTCAATGCATTTGAGCGTTCTTTTTTATATACCTCTTCCTGGCGACCGGCATCAAACGGATGCGCAAGATAACCAATGGAGGTAATCGCTTTCAGGATATCACTCAACTGAATTTGCGTATCATCCCAACGTACACGTGCCCGATGGCTGGAATAATTAACACGAAATTCGATTACACCGGGTAAAGCACTAATATGTTGCTCGTTTAACCAGACACAGGCCGCACAGACAATGCCCTCAAGAATAAGAGAAGCTTGTTTTATATTTTTGTCATCAATGCTGACAAAGGTACGCTGCAATTCGGGTTTATCGTAAAGCGTCAGTTCCTGTAATACTTCCGGAACGGCTGCACGCGCAGTTGTTGCTGTATCAGTTCGGTATTGATAAAAGCTGGTCAGGCCACCATCAACAATCGCCTTAGCAACTGCTTCACAACCGGGGCAACACATCGCATGTTCAACGCCATTAATCTCGACGTGGTAGTGTGTATTTTTAGGAACAGGCAAACTACAGTGGAAACAGTTTTCCTCATTTTCGCCATTCATAATTCATCTCGTTTAATAAGCTGTGTTCTAAACTTTTATTATTTTATTGTTGTTGTGGCATGTATCTCATGCTCATCATCACCTTTTCTAATTTTTAACACCAGGTTCCATGTTCCAAGTTTAGTTAAGGTAATACTTTGTTGGTAAACACCCGGTTCAACTTCTCGCATGACAAAATTCGTGTCCAGCTTACTGTCCGCTGAGCGTAAAAATTTTCCACTCACTTGTGCTTCGGTTACAACTTCCTGTTTATTTGTTTTAATCTCCACCCTGAAAATAGCCGGCTTGTTTGCAACAGCCTGTCCTAACCATCCCTTACGCACAGACCAGTTACGTGATTTTTGCGCCTCAAAACGTTTCAGGTATTCATTGTATTCACTATATTTTTGATGATAGTTCTTACTCACAGTACCAGGGAAATGTGAACTTACTTTGCCACCCGATTGCGGTTTTGGTAACAGGATATCAGCAATATGTGAGTCCATTCCCTTGGTCGCAAACATAATAAAAAATGAATCCATGATGATCAGGATAACAAAGAAAGCCACAATGGATGCCGGTGCCCAGTGAAAACCAAAACCTTCCTGCCCCGCCTTGCGCCGCACATCACGATTAGAACTAATAATGCCAAGAATATAAACACTAACTAAATATAACGCGATATGAATGGCAAAAACGTCTGCACCTGGCCAGACAAAAATAGATATAGGTACATAAGTTGCGACCACACCAAAGGCCATTACAACTGCAACCATCTTGCCTGACATACTGGTGATGCGATACAGCAACATGAAAACAGCTGTAATAGCAATAACACCACCTGGCAAAGTAAATAATATATTCGACATACCTTTATTTTCCTGTTTTACCTTTTGAGCAACTGTTTTTCTGGCACATAAAAAACATTCTGCTGAATAACTTTTTGATTTACTTTTCTGTTAACTGAATTTATAACAAAATTAAATTTAGTTCTGCTATGAGAAACGTTAGCAGGTAATACCCTGACATTTGCCGTTAATTTAATACTATGTTCTGCCGCCACATCAACTTCAGTAAAATTCCCAACATCAAGTTCAGCACCTTCAATACCGTTGATAGAAATTCGAAACTTAACAGCTTTAGTTGTTTTATTATTAATTTTTATATTATATCGATTTTGTACACGGCCATCTGACAAGTTAACTGATAGTGGCTGGCGCACCTGTTGTACAAGCATCTCAACATCTGATTGATTTGCAATACTCCAAACCAGTAAGGCGATGGTGACGATCATTGTTAACGCATAACCAATATTTTTCGCTTTTATAAGACTGGTCTTTTCACCTCTTAAAGCGTGTTCTGATGAATAACGAATTAATCCTGTAGGGAACTTGATTGATGTCATTATGGTATTACAGGCATCAATACATAAGGCACATGAAGTACACTGGTATTGCAGCCCGTTACGAATATCAATACCGGTCGGACATACCTGCACACAGTAACCACAATCAATACAATCACCCACCAAAGCATTGTCACGTTCAGCAGACGTCATTAAACCTTTAGCCGGTTTTAGTCGTCCTTTTTCTCTCTCACCACGATCTTCATCATAAGCAACGATCAATGTATCTGAATCAAACATCACCGCCTGGAAGCGCGCATACGGACACATGTAAGTACAAACCTGTTCGCGTGCCAGCCCCGCCATGACGTAGGTCGTTAAGGTCAGGAACAAAGTGGTAGCGTAGGCTGCAAAAGGGGCCTCGCCCTGTAACATTTGTAATGCAAGGACAGGTGCATCCCCCCAGTAAAGGGTAAAGGATAAGCCGGTAAAAAATGAAACCAGGACCCAGAGAAAGTGGGTTAAACCCACTTTAGTAATTTTATTTCCATTCCATGCTGCCTGGGCCAGTTTCATTCGCGCATTGCGTTCACCCTGAACCATACGTTCAATAAAAATAAAG
>JAOUOK010000106.1 GCA_029880425.1 Gammaproteobacteria bacterium | reverse complement strand
ATTAATATCGATCGTGGTGGCCAGGTCACCTACCATGGTCCCGGCCAACTGGTAATTTACACCTTGATCGATCTTGAACGTCTTCATCTTGGGGTTAAAGAACTGGTAAGTATTATTGAGAATGCGGTTATTCAACTCCTCAAACAATACGGTATCGAGGCCACGGGAAAAGAAAATGCACCCGGTGTTTATGTTAACGAGGAAAAAATCGCGGCGCTGGGTTTACGCATTAAGAAAAATAAAAGTTATCATGGCCTGTCACTTAACATTGATATGGATTTAAGTCCTTTCCAGCAAATTAATCCCTGTGGTTATGCCGGGATGGCGGTAACACAAGTCAGTGACTTAAAATCCGGAATCGAATACAACCAGGTTAAAAATGATCTTGCCGCAAAACTTGGGCATCTTCTTGGCTACAACCAGGAAGATATTATCTATAAAGACACGAGTTCCTTGTTGTAAAAAATTGCTTAACGTCCCTCGTAAAGTATTTTCCAGTCCTTATCTTTTTTAGTTAAATATAAACGTTTATATATTTCACTTTTAAAATTATTTGAACGGTAATCCTGCTGTAAACGTACTACGGCAATTTGCTGGTTATCCTGTTCTTTCTTTGGGTAAACCAGTACAGAAAGATCGGAAAACATCACTTTTTGATATGTTTTACTTTTCGCCAGGTAACGTTTCCGTGCAGACCAGCTCTTAAGATTATGTGAAGCACTCCAGAAATCTTTACCGTAGTGAGATAAATATTTATTGATATTCATACTTTCCCAGTCCATGCGCCAGTTCTCTACCGCCTGGATAATTTCATGGCGCTCTTTTTGCCAGCTGGCGTAATCAATCCATTCAACTTTATTGGCTATAACAACCGGGGTAATTCCCGGCTTAATTTCACTTTTCAGTGATTCCAGGTCAATGTTTGTCAGAACAACACAGCCTTCACTGTCACGTGGTGGACGGCTATATGAACCCTTATCTGTTCCATGTAACCAGATACCGTAACCCGTCTTACCATTACGCCGATCCAGTTCATTGGGGTAATTAACCGGGAAAGCACCAACACCGTATTTATCAGGTAACTTGTCAGGGCTAATCCAGGATGTCACAAAGTACACACCTTCAGGTGTGCGCAGATCACCTTTAACACTTTTATCACCAACCAGTTTTCCGGTGGTAATATAATAATCATTCACTTCCTCAAACAACTCGCCCGATTCTTTTCGTGAAAAGACATACATACGGTTAGCACTTTTATCAATTAACAGTGCTTTATCAACCGACTCACCGAGGGCAAGAATCTGCCGGGGTAAGGTGTTTCTTTTTTTATTATCAAGTAATGCTTTTATCCGAAGTTGTGCTTCTTCACGTAAAAAAGCTAACTGTTGTTTTTTATCTTCTTTTAAACGCGGAACGATTGAGGAGAGAATGGTTGACTGACCAATATTATTGGTATTACCAAATTTTGATAATAACAAATCACCTTTTAATAAATAGGCCAGCTGAAAGTCAGGTACTTTTTTAATCAGCGTGTCAAGTTCGGCCAGTGCCTGTTCTAACTTACCTGATTTAAAGTATAAAATTGATTTGAGTAACTCTGCTTCGTGATCCCGGGGATAAATGCGCAAACGTTTTTCAAGTTTATTTAATACAGAAGAAATTTTACTCGCTGAAAATGCGGCGGGATGATTACTATCGTAATTAGTCAGTTTTGCAAGTTGAAGATCCTCAGCAATAACAACTGAAGATACCAGGCAGAAAGATAAATAAGTCAGTATTCTTAAAAACATCATAAAATTCTAAAGACTCTTTTCCCTGTAGATACGCCATCCATCATCAGTATAGATTAAAACCATTTGTTTATCGCTGACGTCATGAAAACTATTTGAACGATAGACCTGTTTAAAACTGATAACTGCCTGCTTACCGGTATTCTTTACCACGTTAAAATCTGATAATGAAACTTGTATCCAGCGCGGTTTCTTTAATCTAAAACGGCGGGACTGTTCCCAGTTTTTACGTGCCATGCCATTCACCGGTTTATAATGCTCATGATAAAACGACAGGTAAACATCAACCGCCTGGGCCGACCAGGCTGTTGACCAGGCTTGCAATACGGTTTCCGGTGATTCCACAGATTTCGCTGATGTAACAACCACTGGTTTTAAGGGGCTTGTCACCGCTTCACGTTTGATAGCACCGGAAGTGATTGCGGCGATGACTTCTTTTTCCTTTTCATTTTCCCTGGCTTGATTACTTTTAGCCGGTTCAACTTCTACAGGCTTTTTGTCTGAGGCACGTTCTTTTGAAATAACAATTGGCTGGTTTTTACCCTTAAGACTTTCTTCCTCTAATGACAATGTTGCAATGCTGATATCAGCGGGTTTCACATCAATTTGCAGTGCCTTGCTATATGCCTGCCGTGCCATCGCTACGTTAATTGCAGTCAGGCTTTCATAAAGAACACCGTAACCTTTATGTGCATGTAAGCCTTGCTCAAGAACAAACCTGGCCTGGCGGGTATTTTTTTGTTTTAAGTAAAGTGCAGCCAGGTTGTTATAAGCTTCAGGAAGTAAGGGATGAGATTTAATTAAGCCCTGGTAGATTGAAATGGCTTCATCGAACTTGCCCTCTGCCCCCAGTTGCTGAGCCCGGGTAAATGTCTTCACCAGTTCATTGTTATTGGCAGGAAGAGCGTGAGCGCCAGCTGATAAAACTGAAAACAGGGCGGCTCCCCAGATAACGCTTCGTAACATACTGTAACATCCTGACTTATATAGAATAATTCACATCGATTATAACAATCTATATAAAAGGTACAAACCGGATTAAATCACCGCTTTTTATTCCGGCTTTAATGTGTGGTAATCCAGACGCTCCATCAGGTAACACAGGCAATCCTGGCGAATAATGTCTTTATCCAGCGTGATCATGGAGGGCATCAGCGGTACTGCGAAACGTAAAACACCTTTTTCAGTCGAAAAATACTGTGCTGCAACATCTTCGCCTTCTTCATTAATGGCCTGTAGACACGGTACTTTTCCACTATTCACATGCCCGAGTACCGTGCCGGCTTTAAGCTCCTGGAAATTCAAACGATCCATATTACCAATAAAGTTAAGCCGGGCTTCAGGCTCTTCAATCCCAAACTCAATTTCCTCGGGCACTTTAACCGTGGCAACGGTGTGGAACACGTCAATATCATGTTCGGCCACCTCGTGAACAGGAAAGGCCTGTAAATGAAGACAGGCATGGATATATTCTTTTGCATGCTCGGTACCATGTTTATCACCCGCTTTCCCACATTCAATGGTGGTTGCCGGACATAATTCCGATAAGGCTAACGATAAAACACTGTCGGGACGCCTGAAATAAACCACGGTGCGGCTAAACAAGGTCGCAAGGTGAAAAAACTCACGTTCAAGTTTATTAATACAGCCGTAGTGTGGATTGATGCCCGTATTATTGTGCACATCCAGTGCTGCGAATAACGGTGCAGCTTTTAACTCGGCAAGTAATTGACCCGCCATTTCACTTTCAGGCGTTTTTTCACTTTCTTTCCAGATACGGTTAAAGTCGACCTGGCCTTCTAAATGACGCAGACCTTCTGCCGCTGCCGCGACGTTACCAATAAACAGGTAAAGCCCACGTGGTAACTCGTCTGGCGTTGAAAGTAATTCACGCACCGCATCCCAGCCGGTGGTTTCGTTGCCATGCAGAAGTACAGAAACAAATAAAACATCATCACGTCGCCCCTTTAAACGAATTAACGTTGGGCCAGCCAGGTAATGATGAAGTTCTTGCGCTGGTACCGCTAACAAGCCATCAGGTATTTCATCTAACACGGTTAAACTTGAAGCCCTGGCATCCAGGCTTTGTAAGTGCCAGCGATGAACAGGTTCACCGCTATTCTGGTTACACATATAAGCCCGGGTTAACTTTTTCATATCACGGCCGTGTTTTTTGATAAATGCACGTTGCCATGTCGCACCGTTCTTACCCGACCTGACCCGCTCATGAATAATACCGAGGTATTTGTCACTGTCGTCTATCGACACACCGAGCGAGGTTAAACCCTGCTGCGCCATGGGTAACAAGGTTTCAAGGATCAACTCACGTGCATTAATATCCTGGTTATTGAGCCAACGTTGCGAACTTCTTAAGCCCAGGCGTGCAGCGGCGTAAAAATTATCCCGTGCACTACTATGAGGTAATTGTTTTTCAATCGGTTCATCTAACGCGGCAAGCGCCGTCACCGCACCATAATAAAAAGCCGCATTAGCAATCGCATCCAGGGTAGTGGGCCCGGAAGGTACAACTCGCTGTTCAATGCGTAAGTGCGCTTCACCGTTTTCATCAAAGCCAATCAGTGGTCGGTTCCAGCGCCAGATAGTGCCATTATGTAATCTTAAATGTGCAAAGGGTTCAGGCTTATCAAACTCTACAGGAAGCAGAACCGGGTAATGTTCCAGGTTTTCTTTAAAACATTCAAACAGAGACTCACGCACATAAGCATCACCAAAGGTGACACGACGTATCGGACCAAAGGCCGCACCTTCATAACCGCCCACGGCAACCGCCTGTTCAAACACCGGGATACGTGTTTCATCCCAGAGATCTTTTCCAAACAGGTACGGGGAGTTTGCACTTAACGCTAACAGCGGGCCGGTAATCGCAATACTGGCGTTATACATGCGTACCGCGTTATCCAGGTTCACCTGCAAGTGAATTTGAAACGAGGTCGCGGCCGCTTCCATCATCACATCACGATGGGTAACACGAAGATGCTCCACCCCGTTAATATCAAACACCAACGGTTTACCTTTTCGCCGGTGTACCACCTCACGGTTCAATGCTCGGTAACGTTTCATCTTTGACATGTTGGCGAGGTGTAATACTTCGTTATCCAGTGTTGGCAGGATCCCCACCATGACAATATCGCTGTTTAAGTCATGCGCGGTTTGTTTACATTTTTGCCAGGTAGTATCCAGCTCATCCTGCATACGCGTTAAGACATCCGCGGTTAAATCACAGGGCGTGCTGTTAACTTCAACATTAAAACTGGCAAGTTCGGGACTGGCCAGGGGGCTGGCCAGGTTTTCAAGGAAGGCTTCATTGATCGATGCAGGGTTAAGTTGTTCATCTACCAGCCAGGCTTCAAGCTCAAAACCGGCACGACTACTATGGGCAGAAAACTTTTTTTCTTTAAACCAGCTTTCTAATTCCTGAGTTTCCAGTTCAAGGTTCTTTTTAAAACGGTCAAAATCTGAATCGCTAAAACTACTCGTCAGAATTTCATCACCCATTTTAATTCCTTACCTTATTAAATACTGTCAGTTATTTTTTAAGTATAGATCAAGCTCGTTTAACCGTTCAGGTGTGCCGATATCATGCCATATTCCCTGGTAATGTGTCCCGGTAACAAAATGTTTATCCATGGCATCACGTAATAAGGGTGCTAATGGCCGTTTACCTTTTTCAAGGTTCCTGAATAAATCCGGGTGGTAAATACCAATCCCGCTAAAGGTCAGCATGTTCTCACCTGCTTGTTTTACTTCACCTAACGGGGTTAAAGAAAAATCACCTTGCGAGTTGTGTTCAGGGTTATCAACCAGTAAAAGATGCGCCAGGCCTGATATTGGCGCCATTAAGCTTGCAGCATCATAATCACAAAAAATATCACCATTAATCACTATAAAAGAACTGTTACCTAACAACGGCAATGCCTGAATAATTCCCCCGGCCGTTTCCAACGCTTCAGCTTCAGCCGAGTACTGGATATTCAAACCATAATGCGAACCATCCCCCAGCGCCTGTTCAACTTTTTCACCCAGCCATGCATGGTTAATCACGACATCATTAATCCCGGCAGCTTTTAATTTTTCCAGGTGATACTCGATTAGCATCTTACCGCCAACCTTTAGTAAAGGTTTAGGTAACGTATCGGTTAAAGGTCGCATGCGTTCACCACGACCGGCAGCTAAAATCATTGCTTTCATAATTGACTCACATAATGCTGACTGGCAAAGCGCATCCCTTCGCGCTGATAAAAACGATGTGCATCTTTGCGTTGCACACCGGAATCAAGATGAAGCTGATCACAACCCTGCTCCCTTGCCTCTTGGTGCAACCAGTCTAATAACTGTTTACCGTGACCTAGTGAACGATTTTTTTGATCGGTAACCAGGTCTTCCACGTATAAAAACTTACCCCATGCCAGGTTCTGACTGATATGGTAACCGGCTACCGCCATGACATTATTATCATCCAACACTACGGCCAACTGGTAACCACGCGGGTATTGCGCTAACACGCGTTCAACAAATTCTTCAGCTTTGATATGTGGGCGTAGTTGTGCCAACACGTTAAAGCAGGCATGAATTTCATCTTCCGTTTTTATTTTTATAATTACAGTCATCCGTGCGAGGCTCTTAATTTATTTATAATTATAAAATATCGTTGAGTAAATTCTGTAACGGTTTGAACTCGGGATAAAGATC
>JAOUOK010000105.1 GCA_029880425.1 Gammaproteobacteria bacterium | reverse complement strand
TTTTGTTATATGAAATAGTGTGAAAAGTTAATATGGCAAAGAAAAGTAAATCAATTTTTAAAGTCGTTCTTGATAAGGTTTCAAAGTTACCTTTATTTAGTGCTGTTAGAACTACTGCCCACAAAAATATGAAGCCGGGTAAAGACTTTAATAAACCTGTATCAAATCATGCTTTTGATTATATGAAAGAGCTCAATGATGCAGAGTTTGAAAAGCTTATTGCTCTGATATTTAAACAAAGAGGTTATGCTGTTTCAGAAAAACGTAACAGAGGTGAGCATGCGGTTGATGTTGTTTTAGAAATGAATGATGAAATAACACTGGTTCAATATCAGCACTGGCGTGAGCATCATGTTGATGCAGAAGCTGTTGATAGTCTTTTTAATGCTATGCAGGACGAATCAGCACGGCATGGAATCGTGATTACCTCGGGTATATTTACGACAGAGGCACTGGATTATTCTTTAGGGAAAGCACTGATGTTAATTAATGGTGTTGATTTATCAGAGATGATTGAAGTATTGAGCGCTTCCAAAGAAGAAAAAAATACGACATTTGAACAACAAATTGAAACATCCAAAGAAGAGAAAAAATTAGAAGCACTTGAAGTTGCACCATTATGTCCACTTTGTGGTAGTGAAATGAAAAAGCGTACCGCCAAAAAAGGCAGGAATGCCGGTAATAAATTTTGGGGTTGCTCGCAGTACCCAAGTTGTCGTGGGGTCGAATCTATTTAGTCGAATTAATTTAGTTGAATCAATTAAGTCGAGTCGATTAATTAATATCAGCTTTGAAAACGCTGTTGCACATCCCTGATAACACTGTACATACAGGGGATGAGTAATAAGGTAATAAATGAACCAAACATTAATCCCCAGGCCATGGCTAACATCATTTCAGAAAGCATAGAATCATAGCCGGCAACACCATAGGCAGTAGGTAAAACACCGGCTACGGTTGTCAGCGTCGTCAGTATAACGGCTTTTAACCGCGTTTGTGCTATACGGGCAATCTTTTCAGTGCGAACATTTTTATCATGTAAGGTTTGAGGTTCTGATTTATCGTATTCATAATCAAGCTTGGTCAGCATAATAATGGCGTCATTAATAACAACACCGGCCATGCCTAAGGTACCAATTGCTGCAAAAAAGCCAAATAAAGTTTGTCCGTGTAACCAGAAAGCAAGGATGACGCCGACGACACCAAATGGAATGGCAAGCATAATCATAATGGGGCGTGATATTGAATTAAATAATATGACAAGAACGGCAAATATCAGGAAGACTACCATGATTATTGCGTTACGTAGATCATTTTGTGATTCACGTGTATCAGCAACTTCACCATCAAAATTAATACTGGTCGAGGGTTGTTGTCTTATAATATCGCGGAAGATACCATTTTCTAAATCGGCGGCAATTTGTAAAGGTGTTTTATTTGTGCCAGGTTTTAAATCTGCATAAACGGTTGTAGCTCGCCGTGTGTCTCTTCTAGATATAGAAATTGGAGCCATCTCTTTTTTGATGATAACAAAATCACCCAGTGGTGCGAGGTAGTTTCCCTTGTTTTCAACCGGTATTGTCAGGATAGTTTTTATATCTTTTTGTGCTTCATCAATTACAGATAAACGCACATCAATGTGCTCATTGCCTTTAGGTAATTCGTAAAGGATTTGTCCTTCAAGTGAAGCCCTGAAAGTGGTTGCGATATCTACGGGACTGATTGAAAGACGTTTAGCTTTTTCACGCTGAATATCAATTTTATATTCAGGTAATGTTAAGGGTTGATCTGTTTCTGCATTAACAAGGTCGGGATGATTATCCATTGCTGCCTTTATTGCATTGGCTGCTTTGTCACGCAGGGCATCATCATTTTCCTGGATCAACACATCGACAGCACTGCCTGAGCGCTGGCCATAGCGGCTTTTTTGAATGACCAGTTTTTTCAGACCTTTAACTTTATCGGCACCGGGTTTCCATAGGTTAACCAGGTCATCGGCTGAACGCTCACGCTCTTCTTTGGGAACGATTTCCACTATCATACGAAACGTATTTTCTTTAGCTACACCACCATGACGACTTTTGGCAATTTCAGTGCGGAAACCAATCACTTCCTTACCAATGTAAGGGCTAATGATATTTTCAATTTTCTTGCTGATCATTGCTGTGTCATAGCGATCCGATTTCTTATCGGCAACCCCAAGAAAAACAATTTCACGTGTTTCTGTATGTGGGAACAGTACAAAGCTCATGGTTTGTTTTGCGAGAAAAAGTGAACCAACAAATAAACCAATAAAGATAATAAAGATAAGATATTTAAACCTGATTAAATGAATCAGTATATTACCGTATCGTTGTTCAATACGGTCAAACCAGTGTGGCTTTACTTTAATTTCACTATGACGCCGTTGAAATAAAATGGGGGCAGGGGCATGTAAGTGTCCGGGTAAAACAATCAGTGACTCGACCAGGCTGGCAAATAACATGAGAAAGACGATCGGTGGTATAAAACTCACGAAAGAGCCAAAACGACCTGAGAAATAAAAGAGAGGTATAAAGGCAATGCATGTTGTAATAATACTGGCCATAACTGGCATAAATACCTGGGCGGTTCCCTGTACAGCCGCCTCTTGTGAACTAAAACCTTGAGATCGGAAACGTGAAACATTTTCTGCCACCACGATGGCGTCATCAACCACGATTCCCATGACAATAATGACCGCGGCAAGGGTTACGTTATTAATGGTGTAACCCATGGCAGTAGTGATGATTAAGGTTAAACAAACGGTAAAAGGAATCCCCATAGCGACCCAGATACCAGCACGCTTATTGAGGAAAAGAAACAACATAATCAGGATCAGGGTAAAGCCGATAGCACCATTAGTTGAAATAATGCCCAGGCGGTTACGCACTTCATACGATTCATCATCGAGTACAACCAGCTGGATATCTGAGTCACGCAGGTTGTTTGTCTTGAAATCGTCGACCACGCGCTTGACGGCTTCAAGCGACTCAATAATGCCAAAAGAACTGTTTTTGACCACGTTAAACATGATCGACTCATGGCCATTGACCTTGGTGATCTGTTTTTCCCGGCGAAATTCAGTTCTGACTTCTGCAATGGATTGCAGATCGATGGCTTTTCCCTGGAAGCCTGCCTGAATATAGAGTTTTTTGAGTTTTTTTACCGTGTCGAGCTGTGCATTGATAGTGACACTGGGCTCATCTTTAACTTCAATGTGGCCTGCAGGCTGGCGAATATGATTTTTAGTGACTTCATCAATCACATTACTTAAGGGGATTTGATAATGCACCAGTTTTTCAGGATCGGCATTGATTTGCAGCTCTTCTTGTAAATAACCCGAGCGATTAATGCTATTGATTTGTTGTAAATTGGTCAGCTGTAATTCGAGGGTAGCAGCGTAACGCTGGAGTTCCTGCCTTTGCTTGATGGTTAGCAGGTGAGCTTTTGTATGGATCAGTGCGATATCGATAATGGCTTTCTTGGAACTTTTAAAGACCCGTACGGTGGGTTTGTCACGTACCTCGGGTGGAAGCTGGGTCGCCAGTACTGCATTACGAACTTCGGTAATGACTTCATTTTTGTTTTTCAGGCCCTGCTCAAGCTCAATGGTGACATTGGTGATACCACGACTAACGCTGCTATAAATACGGTAAATGCCATCAACGGCTTTTAATTCTTCCTCGAGCTCGCGGGTAACAAAGTGCTCAACTTCTTCTGCAGTCGCACCGGGATAGCTGGCCGCGATACGTACCATGTCGTAGGTGACATCTGGCCGTTCTTCTTTTTTAATTTCCTGCCATGAGAACAATCCACCCAGGATGACTGCAACAAAGAACATGTTGGTCAGCAGGTGACGGTTGACAAAAAATTCAATAAAACGCGATATCATATATTTTGATTGTTTTTACAACAGTTAATTATGGACGGGTTTTATTATGCCACTCTTTATATATATACGGTATCTTCAAAATCAGTATTAAATGACGCCTAAATAATTTGGACGTTCTCCCGTCACTTTAGTAAAATTAGCGTTTCGACTACATTTTCATCATATTTAGAGATCAAATCATGGGAAGAGCATACCAAAACCGTAAAGAATCAATGGCTAAAACCTCGGATATGAAGGCCAAGGTGTATTCAAAATATGGCCGTGAGATTTATGTTGTTGCGAAAAATGGTGGAACTGACCCAAATGGTAACCTGTCACTGCGTCGTTTGATTGATAGTGCAAAAAAAGACCAGGTTCCTGCCCATGTTATCGATAAAGCCATCAAAAAAGCCGAAGGCGGTGGTGGTGAAGATTTTGTCCCTGCACGTTATGAAGGGTTTGGTCCAGGTGGCTGTAATATTATTGTAGATTGCTTAACGGATAATAATACCCGGACCTTTAATGATGTCCGTTTGTGCTTCAATAAATGTAAATCAAAGATTGGTACCCAGGGTACGGTTGCTCATATGTTTGATCATGCTTCTGTCTTTGTTTTCGATGGTGATAACGAAGATGAAATTCTTGAAGCCATGTTAGAAGCCGATGTTGATGTGACTGAAGTCGAATCAGAAGAGGGGAAAGTTACGGTAATTGCGCCTCATACTGAGTATAACAAGGCAAGAACGGCACTTACGGCTTTACTTGGAGATGATGTCGAGTTCGAAGTGGACACCATTACTTTTATTCCTCAATCAACCATGAGCATCAGTGGTGATGATGTTGACATGTTTGAAAAGTTTATCGATATGTTAAACGACAATGATGACGTACAAAACGTTTATCATAATGTCGATCTCTAAGCGGCTTATTTAAACTGATTTAAAATACCGGATCATTTCATTTCGCATTTGTGAGTCGGGCAAGTGCCCAAACTGTGCAGCCATATTATCCAGTAAATGCTTAACCCTGGTTGTTGCCGGGATGGCACAGGTCACGGCGGGATGTGAAACGATAAATTTCAGAAAAAATTGTCCCCAGCTCGTGACATCAATTTCACTGGCCCAGCCGGGCAATGCTTTACCTCGTACATGACCAAATAAGTCACCGCGTTGATAAGGTCGGTTCACAATAACCGCGATACCTTTATCTAAGGCAATCGGCAACAGGCGTTTTTCAACATCGCGGTTATCAATATTGTAACTAAGCTGAACAAAATCAAACGGCAGGTTTTCAAGTAAAACTTCAAGCTCGTCATGGAATCTTCCATGAGAAGTGGTTACTCCAATATAACGAATTTTCCCTTCGGCTTTCATTTTTTTGAGTGTTTCATAGTGGACTTCCCAGTCCCGCAAGTTATGAATTTGCATCAGGTCAAAACGCTTGATGGCCCAAAGTTGGCGGGACTGTTCCATCTGGATAACACCACTTTGCTTGCCATAGGTCCAGACTTTTGTTGCTGCGAACAGGTTTTGATCATTGTCCACCTGTTTTAATAATTTTCCTATGACCGCTTCAGCGCCACCATACATAGGTGAGGAGTCAATTAGTGTTCCTTGCTTGTCGAAAAAAATGTGCAGTACTTTTTTTAATTGTATTAAGAGTTCTTCATCACCCAGTGCATCAAAAGTTCGGGATGTACCCAGCCCGATAACGGGAATGGATTCAGCGGAAGACGGAATTTTTTTAAAAATTTTATTTTGTACTGCCGCGTTTAATAAATTTCCTGCAGTCGCACTACTTAAACCCAGTGCCAATAATGCTTTTAATAAAGCGCGACGACTCATTTCTAAATTATTCATAATGTTTTCCTTTTGATGCCAGTTGCTCCCGTTTTTCACCTAGTTGATAAGCAATATAGGCCCATAGTGCTGCAATCGGGGCTGCGACAAATGCGATTTGTCCTAAGCTTAGACCAAAACTGCGCATGCCGTCATATACCCATGCACTGACTGCATCACCACCCCGGTAAACAACAGTATCAATAAAGTTTTTTGCCTTGTATTTTTCTTCACGTCCAAGTACGACATAAAGCATTTCACGGGCCGGGCGCATAATGGCGTAATTACCTGCTCGGCGTAATACCTGTACTAGGATTAATACCGAAATAACAGGTGAAATGCTCAGCAATATAAAGCCAACAATTAATAATAGCGGTATAAGTGCCAGTGTCCATGCCAGACCCAGCGACTTAACGATTCTTCCGGTAAGGAAAACCTGTATCAGAATTGTTAAGCCGTTCACTGCAAGATCCATCATTGCAAAGATCGAGGTACGTTGTGCTGAGTTTGAGAAGCTATCCTGAATAATTTGTGCCTGTTGAAAATATAAGAATGTTGATAACGTACTGAAGATTAAAATGAGTAAAGCAATGCCAAGCAGGTAAGGTGATCTTGTTACCAGGGAAAAACCAGCCAGCCAGTGTCCACCCATTGGTTGCTGGTATGAATTATCTGATTTAGCCTGGGGTTGCTGTTTGAACCAGTGGTTCAGTTTTTTTATGCAGGCTATGGGGATAAGTAGCAATAGGGCACTGACCACTAACATATTATGTGTTCCT
>JAOUOK010000104.1 GCA_029880425.1 Gammaproteobacteria bacterium | reverse complement strand
CGCATTAGCCAGTTCAGTACGTGAAGACTGGGTTAAAGCCAACAGTAAAGACTTCAATGCCAAGGAATTGTACGATTTCACCGCAGCATTGTTTAACAAGTAGTTCACTAACGAAAATAGCCATACTGTCACAATGCAGTATGGCTTATAATTTTACCGGCTGTATTTTTACAGCCGTTTTTATTTTGACTCTTACCCAATAGGCTTTCCCATGCCCAGTTCAACCAGCATCTTCGAGGACCAGAGCAAACTCAGCATCGCAGATCGCATGTTCTTCAAACTTGAGTCCGTGCTTAACCTGCTCGGTGGTATTATTATTTTTCTACTGGTGTTCCTGGCAACGGCAAACGTACTGGGACGCTGGCTGTTTGATATGTCGATCAATGGTTATATCGACTGGGTCGAACAGGCCATGGCCTTCATGGCATTTCTTGGCATTGCCTATACCAAGCGCCTCGGTGGCCATATCCGCATGGATATTGTGATCAGCCACTTACGTGGCCGCTGGTTATGGTTTACCGAGCTGGTCTCGGTAGTCCTGATGCTTTTGATTACCCTGTTACTGATCTACGGCTCTTACCTGCATTTTTTGCGCGCTTATCAACTCGGTGATTCATCACTGGATATCGATTTACCCACCTGGCCTGCCAAGCTGGTCGTGCCGGTTGCGCTCACCGTTTTAGCCCTGCGCCTGGTGTTGCAAATCTGGGGATACGCCCGTGCCTGGAAAGAAAACAGTGAACAACCCGTTGGCATCCCGTTAATTGAAGATGCCGCCGCGGTCGCTGCAAAAGAAGCCGAGTCTGTTTCTAACCATAACAACGGTGAGGAGCAGAAGTAATGGGTATTGTTGAATACATGGCCAGCATGGACACCATTGGCATTGGCCTCTGGATCACCGGCTTGATGTTAGTGCTGGTGGTGATCGGGGTGCGCGTTGCTTTTGCCGCGGCACTGGCAGGATTTTTTGGCCTGTTATGGGTCTTTGCTGCCAAGTACGGCTTTGAACGAGGCTTACTGGTCACCATTAAAATGGCGGGCACCATTCCCCACTCCAAGGTCTCGACCCTTGCGCTGTCATTGATCCCCACCTTTATCCTCATTGGTTACCTGGCCTACCATGCTGGTCTGACCACCGCGCTGTTTGAAGCGGCAAAACGCTGGGTTGGCTGGCTACCCGGCGGCATGGGGGTTGCGACCGTGTTTTCTACCGCGGGTTTTGCCGCGGTATCGGGGGCCTCGGTGGCCACTTCAGCAGTATTTGCCCGTATCGCCATCCCGGAAATGTTAAAGCTCGGTTATGACAAACGTTTTGCCGCGGGGGTGGTGGCCGCGGGCGGCACGCTGGCATCTTTAATCCCGCCTTCGGCGATACTGGTTATCTACGCCATCATTGTGGAACAGGATGTGGGAGCCTTGTTGATGGCCGGTTTCATACCCGGCATTGTTTCTGCCATCATTTATGGTGGCCTGGTGGTTTTTCTTGCCAGCACCCGCAAAGATTTTGGTCCACCGGTGAGAGGCTTTAGCTGGAAACAACGCTTTGAAAGTGTGCCCGGCGCCCTGCCCATCTTTGCCGTTATCGCCATCATTGTTATTTGTATTTACGGTGGTGTTGGCACCCCGACTGAAGCCGGTTCCCTGGGTGCGTTTATTATTTTTCTCATCGCGTTACGCAAAGGCATGCGCTGGAAAGAATTACGCAGCTCGTTAATGGAAACCGCCAAGCTCACCGTGATGATTTTTACCATCATCTGGGGAGTCCTGCTTTATGTTCGCTTCCTCGGTTTTGCCGATTTACCCGGCGCCTTTTCCAGCTGGTTAACCAGTCTTGAAATGAGCCCGATGTTGATCCTGATTATGATCCTGCTGGCCTACGCGGTACTCGGCATGTTCATGGATGCCATCGGCATGTTGTTATTAACCTTGCCTGTTGTTTACCCGGCCATCATTGCCTTAAACGGGGGGGAAGGTGTCACCGCGGCAGAGTCGGCATTTGGTGTATCCGGCACCGGGGTTTCCATCTGGTTTGGTATCATCATTGTTAAAATGGCCGAGCTTTGTTTAATCACCCCACCCATCGGGCTGAACTGTTTCGTGGTGGCCGGGGTCAGACCCGAGTGTTCAGTACAGGATGTCTTTAAAGGCGCAACGCCCTTTTTCGCCGCCGACCTGCTCACCATCGCGGTACTGATCGCCTTACCCGGCATCGTGTTATGGCTGCCGGGATTAATGGGCTTTACTTAAAATAAAACTATATAAAAAATACAGAAAATAAAAACGAGCGCCAGGGATGGCTCTCTAGAAAAATAATAACTTGATCACAAAGGCGGTTAAGGTCACGTATAAAACATTACGGATCCAGGCTTCACCTTTATGTACCGTGGTATGTGCCCCGTACCAGCCGCCAATGGAATTCCCCAGCGCAAGGCCTAGCCCTGCCCACCAGACAAGTTGTAACTGCGAGGCAAAAATCGTTAACGCCACCACCGTGTAACTCAGCACGATAAAAACTTTATACATATTCACGCGCACCAAGCCAAAGCCCATGACCCGGTGCAGGATCGCCATCAGGATAAATCCCACGCCCACCTGGATCATGCCACCCCAGAAACCACCGAGGATCATCAACAGGTGTCCCATTGCCAGGTTTTTAGGTTCTTCTTTGTCAGTAACCGTATGACTGATCTTGTTACCGGTTGCCATAATAATCATGACACCGATCATCACCGCGGCCAGTAAACGGTTAAACCAGACCCCGTCTATCTGCACCCCGACCCAGGCACCCCACACCGCACCGAAACACGCCGCGAGTGATAAGGTCAGTCCCAGCTTAAAATCAGAAAAGCCTTTACGGTAAAAGGTATAAACAGAGGTGATGTTTTGTGCCAGTATCGCAATACGGTTAGTGCCATTGGCCACCGGTGCCGGCATATCCATAAATATCATCACCGGCACCGACAACAACGATCCCCCACCTGCCATCACGTTTAGCCAGCCAGAAAACATGCCTACAACAACAAGTAAAATGATTTGCCATGTTTCCATCAAAGAGACTCCGTTATGCGGGTTGAGCTTCGCTTTTTAATTTTTTTTAATATTAGAGAGTATTGTTCCCTGGCACCATATTTTTTTAACACCATATTTTTTGACATGAGTAACTTTATGTTAAAGATAATTTAATCATGTCTAATTATGATTACAATGAATTCAATAACATCAGCCCAGATGGGTGAGGATTCATATAGTATGAATTAGTAATATAGTCATCCGGTGCCTTGCGGAAGTGATGACGCAAAAGCGTGATCGGCACAATTAACAGCACATGCCCGAGTCGGTGCGATTCAATGAGACTAGAGAGCTCCTGTTTATCATCCTTATCCAGGTCTCTTTTCAGGTAACCCTGTATCTGCAACAAGGTATTAACATGGTTTTTCGCGTCGCGGGGATTTTCAGGAAGGCCATTAATTGCCTGCCGTATTCTACGGCATAGTCTAACAAGTTGACCTTACCCACTTCTGAGAGTTCTTTGCCGAGCTGACGTGTTTTGTCCTTATGATGGCTATAGAGAATATACTTGTGCTGGGCATGAAAGCCTTACAGATCAGGCCAGTTTGACTGTTCATGCGCACACTGTATCAGTTTACAAATGCTTTGTTCCTTAATAGATCATTATTAAAATCGTGATGCTATAAAAAGATAGAATCATACGCCCAGTGCAATAAAGCCTGGCGCTGCTTCGGTCGACATTGGTGATCACCTTCCATGCAATTTCTTTTAACCTGGGTCAAATGTCTTCGCATCGCGCGCCAGCGTTTAATTTGTCGTTCATCATCATCACAACGGCGCCCCATATAGTAACGGCAATACCATTGAAACCAGCCGCGGGGATCTTCATTATAAATCCAGCCCTTACTGCGCCAGATAGAAAGTGATTGTGAGGCATTAACACCAAAATAATTTATTTTCGCTTCATGAAACACAGGGTTCAGCCGGGCTTTTTTAAACCAGGATGCCGGGAATTCATCCTGGCAATCAGTCATATATTTTCCACCAAACACGCCCAGCTCCAGCATTTCTTTCGGTGTATATTCTGGCTGAAAATCAGGGTGAAAATTTTTACCGGCGGGCTCCGTCAGGTAATAACTATACCCTGTCTGCATACTGTCATTAACGCTGACTTTCTTCTTTTGCATACGCTAGTTATTTCAGCCCGTAAAGAACAACAAGCAGATTTTCAAGATCGTTTTTTCGTTTTGCTGATGTCTGCGGTATATAGCCCTGGTTCTGTAAAATAGTAATCAACTTGCGCGGGGCAATTTTATGGTCACCCACAATCTCAACATGCCCGGCCTGCAGTTCGACGTTGTTTAAACGTTTATCCTGGTCAACGGCATTCATATATTGTTCTTCCACGCTGAAGACGTAATCATCTTCAGTACAACTGCCATCTTTATCAAGGCGACGACAGGTATTCTTTTCATCCGTCACAATCTTCAGGTAATCCCTGACTTGCGGAACCAGTTTGCCTGGTTTTTGAATAAAATCTGACTGCGCGGTAATCTCATACCACTTACCACCACTAATGGCATAACAAACCGGAACGATAAGCCCCAGTGTTGCCACTTGCATAAATGTTGAACCGCAATGATCAGCCGCCGCGATCCCCCCTACCGGCGCAGAAATCGTAACCAGGCTGAGATTAATATCTTCACCCGTTAAGGATGATTCCCTCTCACGGATAAGTGCCTTACGCGTAATCAGTCCACCCTGGCTATGACCAATGATAGTAAAGTTTTTATTTGGGATTGCCGCGTTGAGTTTCTTAACCGCGCTGATCAACTGCTTAGAACTGACCATCAGGCTATCGCGGTCATCATAGTTAAAACAGGCAGCCTGTTGCCCATGAAAGGCAAAGACTTCAGCCAGCGCACGAAAACGGCCAGCCGAGGCAAAACAACCGTGCACTAAAATAGTAACGGGTTCCATGGAGTTAAGATGGAGAGTGCGATCCGGGTTATCTGTACATGGCCCCAGGCCCGCAATGTTTAACTTCATATCGGCTTTAGGTAATGAACCGCGGTCATATTCCCATAATGCAGGATCGTCAGAAAAGGTTGTCGAACAACCCACCAGGCAAAAACAGTAAAGTAAAAGGTAGACGCTACGCATAATCCTTATAGTAAAGAATGCGAGAAGAATATCTACCGAGCAATATAACTGAAATGTTAAATATGATTACACATATCCATTATTACCTTATGGTCTTTATCTTAACCGTTATTATTCCTGCTTGACTGAACAGACAGGTCATCCATCATCTTACGCATCGTTTCTTTATATTGCTGGCTTAATGCCCGCCATTCGGATTTGTATTTATCAAAGGCATCATTATTAATCATCTCAAGTTGAGTATATGTTTCACTCATATGCTGGCTGCCATCTTTTACCGTTTTAATACTTGGCGATGAAAGCTTCTCACTATCTTTTTTCAGGTCATCGGCAAGCACTTTTAACACACGTTTATCTTCATCAGACAAATGGTTATCTTCCTGCTCCAGTGCGCGGTTAATAGACTCTTCCAGCGCCTCGATACTCTTACGCATTTGCTCTGCATATTTTTCCATGTTTTCTGAAGCTTGTTGTTCAAACTCCCTGGAAAGTTGTTCAAGCTCCTTACCCATGTGCTCTATTTCACGGCTAAATGAATCAGCTGAAGACTGAATTTTCCTGGAGAGTTCATTACCCACCTGGTTTAAGGCACTGAATAATTCACCGAGTACCCCGCCCTTTATCGATTGCGCTGTTCGCTCGTAATCTACCTTCCATTTTTCATCATGCAAAACCAGGTAGGTGGTAAAGCGCCGGCTATCCTGGTCAGAGTTGGTCGGAGCCGCTAACTTAGTATCAATACTTGCTGCTTGTTGATCGATAACCAGTTTGCCAAACGAGAGTTGAAAACCCGTCCAGTCTTTAGAAAAACGATCATAATATTTCTCATCTGTCAGTGTAGAATGTTCGACCACATCACTTTTATCATTTTCCAGTACCGCTTGCCAAAAATCCTGGCCAACCTCCTGCGGAGTTGAAGGGCCAAAACAGGCAGAAAGCATCAAAGACAGGCTAATTAAAAAACTAAAACGTACAACAAACTTTTTCATATCAATCTCTTTAAATATACTCAACATAGGATTTAATGAAAAAGATTATACTGGAAACATTTATTCATAAGCCTGTTTATTTTCATTTTGTGAAACTGTCACTGTAACAGTGCTGCGAGCATGGTTCAGCCCCCGTTCACTGACACCCATGTCGCCTTGAGTATTTAAAAAGATCAATAAATGGAGATGAGGCATCTGCTGAATGAATGACTCATCGATAAGAGACACTTCTGTCTATAATTTTCTGGCCGTCCAGTTCTTTTTGAATGTAATTGTAAAGCTCGTTCCTTTACCAGGCTCACTCGTTACATCAATACTTCCGCCATGAAGCTCTACCAGGCTTTTTACAATATATAAGC
>JAOUOK010000103.1 GCA_029880425.1 Gammaproteobacteria bacterium | reverse complement strand
CAAAGAAGCCATCAGAAGTAATCCCGTATTCTGAACCGGGAACATCCGGAACAACCGGGTAGCCACCCGGTGAGATCACGATGTGATCGGCAGTATATTGCTTGCCATCA
Source organism: Gammaproteobacteria bacterium (assembly GCA_029880425.1). GTDB lineage: Bacteria > Pseudomonadota > Gammaproteobacteria > UBA6429 > Thiohalophilaceae > JAGLTQ01. The sequence continues at coordinate 6,450 of JAOUOK010000103.1, read as the reverse complement.
ACTTCAAGCGTATTGCTGTCCACAAATTTTGCTGTACCCTGGATATAGTCGATATTTGAATCTTTGAGATAATTTCCATACCAGTCGGTAATACCTTTAATATAATTCTGGCGACCTTCAACGAGTTTTTTCCAGCTGAAATCATTGACCGTGACATCAAATCCATAGCCTTTTGCATCATCAAGTGCACCGGCAATTTCAGATGCAAACCACATTACCTTTTTTGGTACACAACCAATATTCACACAGGTACCACCAACCATTTTATTTTCAATTACGGCAGTTTTTTTGCCATATTCTGCTGCACGTTCACATGCTGATAATCCGCCGCTGCCGGCACCAATTGATAGAAGGTCGTAATGTGTGCTCATAATCGTCTCTTAAATAATGGTTATTACCTGATGAAATGTCAGGACATGTTTTACTGTCGCCACATTATAAAGGAATGTAGAATCTCCAGCCTACTAATTATTCGAAGTAAATAACCGGCTATTTGACAATAAAGGCGCAGCGAAATGAGCAATGACATTACATTATCAGATGAATTAATAAATAACTTGTACGGCGTAATATGCCAGCACGATGAAAGTGCAAAGCAAAATATGATCGTTGCCTTGCAGTATTTTTCTGCTGTTTCAGGTTATATGCTGGGTGATTATCCCGGTCCGGCTGAAGAGCGTGACGAATTAATCGATCAGCTGGCCGCATTTACAAAAAATGTCTCCGCTGATCGTGTTAACCAGCAACAGGCGCAACAGCAGCCAGCTCAACAAGAACCGGCTGCGGCGGCAGGTAAAAGCGAGGCAACAGATGATCCCGCAGTAGGGATCTGGAAGCCTGAATAAACGGGTTTCAGTGACCAGGTGTAGCCAGCTAGTTACACCTAAGTTGCTGATAAAATAGTATTTTTATGATTTAATCCACAAGGTTATATGTTACTTTGTCATAGCGCTTGTTACATATTTGCTTCAATTTATCCTGATATGTAAATTAAAAATGTAATTTAGACGGGACAAGACATTTATGAATCAAAGATCTTTTTTAATTTTTTTATTATGCATGTTTATTTTCCCGCTCTATGCGGCAGATAACCAGTCACTTGTTCTTAAAAAGGTGACAAATAATACCTGGTCAATTGTTGGACCACTGACAGACCGTACAAGAGAAAACCTTGGGAATAATGCAACATTTGGGTTTATTGTTACGGATGAAGGAATTGTCGTTATTGATTCGGGTGGCAGTTTAGAAGGTGCAAAACTAATTCATCAACTGGTTAAAAGCGTGAGTAACAAACCGATCCGCTATGTTATTAACACAGGCGGTCAGGATCACCGATGGTTTGGTAATGATTACTTCAGTGCTCTCGGTGCAAAAATCATTTCTAGTACGGCAGCAAGGCAAGATCATAAAGCCAGGCTGAATACACAATGGGCAAGAATGGAAACAGGAATCGGTAAAAAAGGAATTAAAGGGACCCGGGAAAAATTTGCAGATATTGTTTTTAATGATGAGTATAAATTTAAACTGGGTAACACCGATTTTGAAATATACTTCCGTGGCCAGGCACATACTCCGGGTGATGCTTTTATCTGGTTACCACAAAGTAAGGTAATGTTTACCGGTGATATTGTTTATACCGAGCGTATGTTAGGTATTGGTGAACAGTCAAAAAGTAAAACCTGGCTGGCTGCTTTTGATGCCATGGCTGCTTTTAAACCAGTACATGTTGTACCTGGACACGGTTCTCCGACAACACTAAAGATTGCCATCAGAGACAGCCGTGATTACATTGCCTATTTAAGACAATCTATTGCTGCGTTTATAGAACAGGGTGGTGATGCCTCGGAAATCAGCAAGGTAAATCAATCCCGTTTTAAGTATTTAAAAAATTCTGAATTACTCAGTGGCCGCAATGCCTTGAAAGTGTATACCGAGCTGGAGTGGGAATAAGTATTTAAATATTTTTAAAGTGAACGAAGACTTTTTCTTTTCTTTCGACCAAACATCAAATAAAAAGTAAAAGCTTATTAACTTGATCAAGGTCATGTATTTACTTCTTTCGCTATACGACAATTTTACCTCTAAATATTTTCTAAAGAGGTATAACCTATGCTCCGTTACGCAACAAATAACTTTTTAAAAATGTTAGCCATTATGCTGACCTTAAGTCTTTCGCTTAATAGTTATGCTGCAGGTAGCGTCTCTGTTATAAATCCTTATGCGCGAGCGGTACCGGCAGGTCAGCCTAATAGTGCTGCTTTCATGGTGTTAAAAAATACGTCTGACCAGGATCGCGCGGTAATCCATGCGCGTAGCAATGCTAGTAAGGTTGTGGAATTGCACACGCATAAAAAAGAGGGTGGCATGATGCGTATGCGCCAGGTTGAAAAGATTGTTGTTAAAGCAAACAGTGAAACCGTTTTAAAACCGGGTGGATTACATATCATGTTTATTGGGCTTAAGCAGCCATTCAAAGCAGGCAACAAGGCAGAGCTAGAGCTTGAATTTGATAATGGTGAAAAAGTTAAATTTACTGCCCCGATTAAGATGGTCGCAGGAATGAATATGATGAAAATGAAAAAGCAACATTAATTCTAAGCAGGAAGAAATTAAGTGACTGACAAAAAGGTAAACAAAGCTTCAGTCATCGTGCTGGCTGTCAGCTTTATTGTATTGATTGCAGCTGTGCTTGTAATGTGGCAATCAGGTACAAAAGATCATGGCATCATGAAAGCTTACCAGGGCATAGGGGGTGATTTTGTCTTACAATCTGCAGAGGGCCCGGTATCTTTATCGCAGTATCAGGATAAAGTGATTGTTTTATACTTTGGTTATGCTTTTTGCCCTGATGTTTGTCCAACAAGCCTGGGGCTGCTTTCCCTGGCATTGCAAAAATTAAGTAAAGAAGAGCTTAACAAGTTACAGGCATTTTTTATCAGTGTTGATCCTGAGCGTGATACGCCAGAAAAACTTAAAAGCTATGCTGCAGCCTTTCATCCCGCTATAAAAGGGGTTACCGGTACACCTGAACAAATCGCCGAGATCGCCAAACGTTATGGTGTGATGTATATGAAAGTTGATTTACCTGGCTCTGAAATGAAGTACGCGGTTGACCATTCATCGCGTTATTATGTTGTTGACCCGAAGGGAAAGATTAAAACCTTTATTGAGCACGGTACCGAACCCGGCAAGATCGCTGCGGCATTACGAGCAGTGATGTAGTGGAATATATTTGAGTGTTTATAATTTAAGCGCAGGAAGTTGTAACCGTTCGATTTGTTCGCGTAAGGTAATCATTTGCTCTTCCCAGTAGCGTGGGCTATCAAACCAGGGAAAATGTTGCGGGAATGCGGGATCATCCCAGCGCCGCGCCAGCCAGGCACTGTAGTGCAGGATGCGTAAAGTACGCAGTGCTTCAATCAAAGACAGTTCAGCCAAATCAAATTCGAAGAAGGTTTCGTAACCCTCAAGGATATGCCTGAACTGCTGACCCATGTCATCATTCGTACCAGAAAGTAACATCCATAAGTCCTGGATCGCGGGGCCAGTTCGGCAGTCATCAAGGTCAACAAAATGTGGGCCGTTATCGGTCCAGAGCAGGTTGCCGGGGTGACAATCACCGTGTAAGCGAATGTTCCTGGGCAATATGGCCTCGTATCTTTGTTCAACTAATTGTAAGGCTTCTTCTGCTGCATGTTGGTAGTTAGTCCTTACTTCCGGTGAAATAAAATCATGTTCGAGTAAAAAATTAAGTGAGTCATAGCCAAAGTTTTGCACGGTTAATTTAGGGCGATCAGTAAAGGGTTTTGATGCCCCCACGGCGTGTAATCGGCCGAGGAAACGTCCGAGCTGTTCCAGGATTTCAGGTTGCTCAAGTTCAGGTGTGCGACCACCCTGGCGGGGAAACACGGCAAAACGGAATTGATTGAATTCAAACAGGGTTTGATTGTTAATGGCGATGGGTGTGACGACTGGGATGTCTTTTCCAGCCAGCTCCTGGGAAAAAGTATGTTCTTCTAAAATTGCGGCATCTGACCAGCGTCCTGGCCTATAAAACTTGGCAATAACAAAACGACCATCTTCAAGGCTGACCTGGTAAACCCTGTTTTCATAACTATTGAGTGCCAACAAGCTACCCGTGGGGTGAAAGTCCACATCCTCTAACGCATCAAGAATACAATCAGGTGTGAGCTGCTCATAAGGGTGCAAAGAATTTGGTTTACCTGTATTTATATGATTGCTCACGATAACAATTTTCCCTTTCCGGGTTAGCCCTGCACTGGCTTCCTGGTTTTGCTTAAACAGTGTGGCAGGAAGATAAAAGAAGAATCTGTGTCGGGGGATTGTTTCACACTACGATAACAAAGTTAATGAACAAAAATTAACACGAAGTGATTAAAATATTGTGTGCCAGGTTAACTGGTGATATTAAATGAAATAGAGCAGGAGAGGATAAATTTTAAAAGAGTATAAATATATCAATAAGAGCCTTAAGAGACAGGCTCTGTATTATCGGAAATATAAAGTTATTCAGCTGCGAAGTGATGCTCTTCTATGACACATCCGTAACTATTCAACTCGATATCTGTGCAGGGAGCTGACCGTACACACTTAACGGTAAAATAGAGGGCTTCTTCATCCTTGACTCTCACCTCGAGTTTACTGCCTACAGGGTAATCTTCTTTCATTAGCAATAACATCCCTGCTTCACTAAAATCTACCATCATTGCTACTCGAAATTCCTCATCGTTGCTAGTACGAAATTCTACACTTTCTCCAATAGCCATTCGTGTTGCGCATCGTTGTTCCTTAACTTGAGTATTTAACTGGGACATAGAAATCCTCATTCAAAATTTAAGGTTAAAAAATAATTACTGTGAACTAGTTTATGTTTTAGTAAAAATGTGGGATAAAATCAATGATTTTGTAGGATAAATATTACATATTTTCAGGATCGTGCAAATTACCAGCATATTGTTTGCATATGGACATATATTTAATGAAGTTCTAATACATTGGCGCTCTAATAAATTGTTTCTGGAATGATGTCACTAGTCACGACACTACAAAATCTAAGGATAAGTTTAATTAAAACAGCTCATAAGGATGTGAAATTTAACCTATAGTTTTGCTTATGAATAATTTATTCCTTCCTGTTGTCTGGCTGGCAGGCATGGTAAATTACGGCCTCATACTAGTATTGACGCGGTCATTTCAGGAAAAAGTATTAAATGAGTACAGAAAATCCCTTATTAACTATGACGGGTTTGCCCCCGTTTCAGCACATTAAGCCTGAGCACGTGGAGCCAGCACTTCAGACACTCATTCAATCAAATCGTGAACAACTTGAGCGCTTATTAAAGGACAACGATCACTATAGCTGGGATAACTTAATCCAGCCCCTGGAAGACATGGATGATCGCCTGGGTCGAATGTGGTCACCGGTCAGTCATATGAACTCGGTAGTCAACTCGGATGAGTTGCGTGATGCCTATAACAACTGCCTGCCACTTTTGAGTGAATACAGTACCGAGATGGGACAAAACGTTGAACTTTACGAAGCATATAAATCAACAAAAGATTCACCTGAATATACAACGCTTGATACCGCGCAAAAGAAAATTATTGATAATGCCTTACGTGATTTTCATTTATCCGGTATTGACCTGCCGGTAGAAGAGAAAAAACGTTACCGTGAAATCAAGCAACAGCTTTCAAAGCTCACCAGCAAGTACGAAGAAAATATTTTAGATGCGACACAGGCCTGGTCTAAACATATTAGTGATGAGAAATTATTAGCAGGGCTTCCTGAATCAGCCTTAGCCATGGCGAAGCAAGCGGCCCAGGCAAAAGAACTGGATGGCTGGTTGTTTACCTTAAACTTCCCGTCATATTATGCCGTGATCAGTTATGCCGATGATCGTGCCTTGCGTGAAGAAATGTATCAGGCGTATTCAACACGCGCTTCTGAACAGGGCCCGAATGCCGGTAAGTTTGATAACTCCGAGGTGATGGAAGAGATCCTTAGTCTTCGACATGAAATAGCACAGTTACTTGGTTTTAATAATTATGCTGAACGATCGCTTGCGACCAAGATGGCAGACACACCGGAACAGGTGCTAACGTTTTTACATGACCTGGCTAAACGCTCAAAGCCAATGGCAAAACAGGAGTTGGCCGAGCTCACCGGTTTTGCAAGACAGGAACATAATGTCTCTGATTTATCTGCATGGGATATTCCGTACTATGGTGAAAAGTTACGTCAACATACCTTTGATTTTAGCCAGGAAGATTTAAAACCTTATTTCCCGGAAACAACAGTGATTCCCGGTATGTTTGCCGTGGTGAATCGTTTATACGGTATTTCAATTCATGAAATAGAAGATATTGAAACGTGGCACGATGATGTACGCTTCTATGAAATTCGTGATGATAAAAATGAATTACGCG
>JAOUOK010000102.1 GCA_029880425.1 Gammaproteobacteria bacterium | reverse complement strand
CCCATATCAAGGGATTAAGGGTAAACGTGTTTTATCTCTTGATATGGGTTCTTTACTTGCAGGTGCCAAGTTCCGTGGTGAATTTGAAGAACGTTTAAAAGCAGTATTAAATGATTTATCTAAACAGGAAGGACAAATCATTTTATTTATCGATGAACTGCATACCATGGTGGGTGCAGGTAAAGCAGAAGGCGCGATGGATGCGGGTAACATGTTAAAACCTGCTTTAGCTCGTGGCGAACTCCACTGCGTGGGTGCCACAACCTTAGATGAATACCGTCAATACATTGAAAAAGATGCTGCTTTAGAGCGCCGTTTCCAGAAAGTACTTGTTGATGAGCCTTCCGTTGAAGATACAGTGGCCATCCTTCGTGGTTTAAAAGAAAAGTATGAAGTGCATCATGGTGTTGACATCAGTGATCCGGCAATTGTCGCAGCGGCAACATTGTCGCATCGTTATATTACTGATCGCCAGCTACCGGATAAAGCGATTGACTTGATTGATGAATCAGCAAGTCGTATCCGTATGGAAATTGATTCGAAGCCTGAATCTATGGACAAGATGGATCGTAAATTGATTCAGTTAAAAATTGAACGTGAAGCATTAAATAAAGAAAATGATGCCGCATCTAAAGAGCGTTTAAAAAATCTTCAAAATGAAATTGATAACCTGGAAAGGGACTACAGTGAACTTGATGAAGTATGGAAATCTGAAAAAGCGGCAGTTCAGGGTACACAACACATTAAAGAAGAACTGGATCGTGCACGCCAGGAATTAGAAACTGCACGTCGTGCCAGTGACCTGGGGCGTATGTCTGAACTGCAATATGGCAAGATCCCGGATTTAGAAAAACAACTGGATATGGCGTCCCAGGTTGAAATGCAGGAAACAACCCTGTTACGTAATTCTGTTACAGAAGAAGAAATCGCTGAAGTGGTTTCCAAGTGGACCGGTATTCCCGTTTCAAAAATGCTTGAAGGTGAACGTGAAAAACTTTTACAAATGGAACAGGCGTTACACGGGAGAGTTATTGGTCAGGGTGAAGCGGTACAGGCTGTATCTGATGCGATCCGTCGTTCACGTGCAGGCTTGTCTGATCCAAACCGGCCTAATGGTTCATTCTTATTCCTTGGTCCTACCGGTGTTGGTAAAACAGAATTAACTAAAGCATTAGCGGAGTTTTTATTTGATACCGAAGATGCCATGGTGCGGATTGATATGTCTGAGTTTATGGAAAAACATTCAGTTGCCCGCTTAATTGGAGCACCTCCGGGTTACGTGGGATATGAAGAAGGCGGCTATTTAACCGAGGCCGTGCGTCGTAAGCCGTATTCAGTTATTTTGCTCGATGAAGTTGAGAAAGCACACCCCGATGTCTTTAATATTTTATTACAGGTACTAGAAGATGGACGTTTAACTGATGGCCAGGGACGTACGGTAGACTTCAGAAATACTGTTATTATCATGACATCTAACCTGGGTTCACAACAAATCCAGGAGCTCTGTTTAGATAACACCCCGGCCGAAAAGAATTACGATGCAATGAAAAATGCCGTGATGGAAACAGTGTCAGCACATTTCAGACCTGAGTTTATAAATCGTATTGATGAAGTTGTTGTTTTCCACCCATTAGGTCAGGAGCAAATTCGTTTAATTGCTAATATTCAGTTTGAATACCTGCGCAAACGTTTAGCTGACAGGCAAATTGATATTGAATTAACAGAAATTGCATTAGATAAACTGGGTGAAGCAGGGTTTGACCCTGTTTATGGTGCGAGGCCATTGAAACGTGCTATTCAGCAACAGGTTGAAAACCCGTTAGCCCAGGATATTTTATCGGGTAAGTTTATTGCCGGTGATGTGATCTATGTTGATGTACAGGATGATGAGTTGGTATTTACCAAGTCACAGAAAAAAGCATCGGTTGCTTAAAGTCTGAATTCAGCTGATTTTCAGTAAAACGCAGCACTTACTTAAATGCCATACCTAACGGTATGGCATTTTTTTATCTATAATCTTACCTGCAGGATACGTGCTTTAGCCTCAGCATAGTGATGATGTGAAATGATACCTTCATTTCGTAAGCGCTTAAGCTCTTTCATTTCAATTTCGAGCATTTTGTTCTTTTCTATTTTTACTGCCTGGCTGGCTAACAGGCTGCGTAGTTTTATTTCTTCTATGAAATCTTTAAATTCTTTTTTTGTTGGGTTGTTATATAACAAGCTTAGTACGACACAGTTTCCATAACGGCTTTTAAATTCAGTGACATTGGGTGATCGATATAAAAACATTAAAAAAGAACCCAGGCTGAGCAATAAAAAAACAACAATAAAGGGCAACAGTTTTTCAAGCTTGCTGCTTTCCTGGAAATAAAAGAGGTAGACGGTATAAGCCAGCGTGGTGAGTGAGAAGTAAAATACTGCTAATAACCACTGCCATGAAATATTCCTGTGCCTTACCGGCCATGGCGCAAGTAAGCTCATGTTTAGATGGTAACTATTGTTATCAATAAGACTATTCGTGGTTACTTTAATAAACTTGTTATTATAAATTTCAAATGAGCGTTTTTCTCCACGCGCACTGGATTCCTGAAGTAAACTTGAATTTGAGGTCTTTTCATTCATATAAAGAATACTACCCGATTTATGCTCAGGATATGAACCTGATTAATGATATCGTTATCGTATTTTTATTTTTTCTGTATCAGGTTGAACTATTTTATAACTTTATAGTCTGATTTTGAACAATAATTCCACCATAGCAGGCTTTAAGGGCGTTTTATGTTATTAAAAAAAACAACAGATATTCTCGCATCAGAAATTACAGATAAAGCTATTTATGAAGAACGGCGTAAGTTTATGACCTCATCAGCAGGCTTGGCCGCTGTTGCGAGTCTTCTGCCATTAAGAGATTCGATTGCAGGATATGGAGGTAAACCTTTAAGCTCAACTAAAAATACACAATTTGATATAGCCGATACACTTACTTCATACGATAAAATCACCAATTACAATAATTTTTACGAGTTTGGTACCGATAAATATTCTCCTGCAAAAAATGCACAAGCATTAACCACTGATCCCTGGTCAGTGGAAATAAGTGGTGAAGTTGAAAAACCTGGCATGCTGCATATGGAAGATATACTTAAGCAACATGCAATAGAGGAACGCATATACCGTTTACGGTGTGTTGAGCGCTGGTCAATGGTAATTCCCTGGTTAGGTTTTCCGCTGGCTAAATTAATTAAGCAGGCAAGGCCCACATCTAAAGCAAAATACGTTCAGTTTGAAACGTTATATCGACCAGGTGAGATGAATGGCCAAAAACGACGTGTATTAGACTGGCCTTATATTGAAGGTCTGCGCATTGATGAAGCGATGAATCCCCTTACTATTCTGGCCGTTGGTCTTTATGGCGAAGTATTACCTAAACAAAATGGTGCTCCTTTGCGTTTAGTCGTGCCCTGGAAATATGGTTTTAAAAGCATTAAGTCAATCGTGAAAATTCATTTCACTGATAAAGAGCCAGTAAGTAGCTGGACAAAATCAGCACCAAATGAATACGGTTTTTATTCAAATGTTAATCCCGAGGTTGATCATCCTCGCTGGAGTCAGAGAAAAGAAAGACGTATTGGCGATTTTTTGAAACGCGATACTTTGCTATTTAATGGTTATGCTGAACAGGTTGCACACCTTTACACCGGTATGGATCTAAAAAAATATTTCTAATGTTTTGTGGGATTTAGTTCTATGTTGCGCCTAATAAAGCCCATTGTTTTTATTCTTTGTTTATTACCCCTGGTTATGCTCTTTGTGAATTTTTACCATGATGAGTTGGGAGCAAATCCTTTCGAGGTATTAACACGAAGTAGCGGTGAATGGACCCTCCGATTTTTATTAATCACGCTTGCCATGACACCATTACGTCAACTAACAGGCTCTGCCTGGCCATTACGATTACGGCGTATGTTGGGTTTATTCAGTTTCTTTTATGTCTGTGTTCATTTAATAACCTATGTTGTGCTGGATCATTTTTTTGACTGGGATGAAATCCTGCTGGATATCATCAAGCGACCCTACATTACGTTTGGTATGTTGGCGTTTATCCTACTTACCCCACTGGCTATGACATCAACAAAAAAAATGATGAAACGCTTAGGTCGGCGCTGGAAGTCATTGCACAAGCTGATTTACGTGATTGCAATTTTAGGGGTACTGCATTTTTTCTTGCTGGTAAAAGCAGATCTCAAGGAGCCTGTTATCTACGCCATTATTTTATTAGTTTTGTTTGCGGTCAGAATAAAACCTACGTTTTTGCTCAAATCTGGCTTAAACCCACAGTGATAACGTGCAAAATGCAATAGGCGCTTTATAAAGTGCATTAAAAAAGAGATTTTACGATTTTATTTATACACCTCCTGTTTACTAAAGTATGATGAGTGCAATAACCGACATAGTATAAGTAGTTGTTTCGTCAGAATTTATTATGAATTTTTTCGATGTTGAGGAGTTAGAACAGCTACTTTTTGTTGTGTTTTCGCCATGAAATAGCCATGGCATAATTCTTGTACACAAGAACAAGATTTTAGCTGCTTAAAGCTAAAAGTTGGGTTAAGAATAAAAATGCTCCGGGTTAATTATCCGGGTATTTATTTAAGTCATTTATATAATTAAAAATTTTCAGGAGATCATCTAATGTCACTTAATCGCCGTGAGTTTATGCAAGTCATGGGTATGGCAGCAGCAGCGGGTATGTTACCAGGCTGTGATAGCAAGCCAGGTTCAGGAAATTCAGTAGCCACTGCTTCCGCCCCCGGTGATGTATATAACATTCCAAAATTTGGTAATGTGACCTTGATGCATTTTACAGATTGTCATGCCCAGCTTTTGCCAATCTATTTTCGTGAGCCTAATGTTAATATCGGTGTTGGTGGTGCACACGGTCAGCCCCCACATTTAGTGGGTGACAAATTATTAAATCACTTCAACCTTAAAAAAGATTCGCTTGAAGCCCATGCCTTCACTTACCTGAATTATGCTGAAGCGGCTAAAACATATGGTAAGGTTGGTGGTTTTGCACATTTGCGTACACTGGTTAAGAAGTTGCGCGCAGAACATGGTCCAAATAAAACATTGTTGTTAGATGGTGGTGATACCTGGCAAGGTTCTGGTACAGCTTACTGGACACGAGGTAAGGATATGGTGGGTGCATGTAACCTGCTCGGCGTAGATGTAATGACCGGCCACTGGGAATTCACTTACCGTGATGAAGAAGTTATTTCTAACGTTAAAGATTTCAAAGGTGATTTTGTTTGTCAAAATGTATTTGTCAAAGATGATGCATCATTCGATTATAACTTTTCAGATTTTGAAGGTTACAACGAAGATACGCAACGTGCCTTTAAGCCATACACGATCAAGGAAATGGATGATGGCATTCGTGTCGCTGTAATTGGCCAGGCATTCCCCTATACACCGATTGCAAATCCACAACGTTTCATTCCTGACTGGACCTTTGGTATTCGTGATGCAGAAATGCAGGCTACCGTTGATGAAGTCCGTGCGAATGAAAAACCGGATGTGGTTGTTGTTATCTCTCATAACGGCATGGATGTTGATTTGAAAATGGCATCAGTTGTTTCAGGCATTGATGTTATCTTTGGTGGTCATACTCATGATGGTGTACCACAACCTTCTGTTGTTAAAAACAAGGGTGGTCAGACTTTAGTTACTAACGCAGGCTCTAACGGTAAGTTCCTTGGTACCATGCAGTTAGATGTACGTAACGGCAAGGTACAGGATTTCCGCTATAAATTATTACCGGTCTTTTCTAACTTGTTAGAACCTGATGCAGAAATGGCTAACTATATTGAAGAAGTGCGTAAGCCATACCTGGCAACGTTAACTGAAGAACTCGCGGTTGCCGACCAGGTGTTATACCGTCGCGGCAACTTTAACGGTACCTTTGATCAAATTATTTGTGACGCATTGAATAATGTTAATGATGCACAAATTTCGCTTTCACCGGGTTTCCGTTGGGGTACAACAGTACTACCAGGACAAACTATCACCATGGATAATGTGATGGATCAAACCTGTATTACGTACCCTGAAACATACCGCCGTGAAATGAAAGGTTCTGATATTAAAGCTATCCTTGAAGATGTTGCAGATAACTTGTTTAACAACGATCCTTATTATCAACAAGGCGGTGATATGGTTCGTGTCGGTGGACTTGACTATACCATTGCACCGACGAATAAGTTTGGTACACGTGTGACTGATATGGCGCTTGATGATGGCACCAGGATTGATGCGAATAAATCGTATGTCGTATCGGGTTGGGCAACGGTAGGTTCAAAATCTCCGGGTGCACCCATCTGGGATGTGGTAGCAGACTACTTACGTACCGAGCGTGTTGCAAAAGTTAAAAAGCTTAATACGCCTAAGATACTGGGTATGGAAGGTAACCCAGGGTTGGCATAGTAAGTTCAAAAACTTAAAAAAAGGGAAGCCATGGCTTCCCTTTTTTATTGTTTTTTATTATTTCCGGTTTATTTCTT
>JAOUOK010000101.1 GCA_029880425.1 Gammaproteobacteria bacterium | reverse complement strand
ACCACTAATTTTTAAAGCAATATGAATACCCAAGATAAGTAAAGATGGTTTCTCAAGCATTAAACGATGATCTGTAGTCAGGTAAGGTTCACACTCACAGCCATTAACAACAAGGGTATGAATATTATGTTCCCCAGGCACCTTCATTTTTACATGACTTGGAAAGCCTGCGCCACCCAGACCAACCATGCCCGTTTCCTGAACCTGTTTGTCTAATTCTTCAGCGGTTGCACTTTGCCAGTCAAAATCAGCACCATACATTACCTCCTGGCTTGAGGCACTGTATGTATTAATCAGAACTGATTCAGACTTTGGACCACGCGCAGTAGGTGTTAATTCAATTCCTTCTACAACACCAGTAACGGGTGCATGCATGGGCACCGACATAAAACCATCAGCAGATGCAACTGGTTCTCCACGTAAAATCTCCTGCCCTTTATGTACCAGTGCTTTTGCAGGTGCACCAAAGTGTTGAGACAAAGGCAGGATAAAATGAGGTGAAAACGGCATACGACGAATCGGTAACCGCTCTGTTTTCTCTTTACTCGAAGGTGGATGGATGCCATGAGTAAAGCTTTTCGCAAAGAGTGATTTTAATAATCTCATCTTTTGCACCTGCAGTTACTGATATTTCTCAGCACGCTTGATAAGATTGTCGATTCCAGGCTCATTAAGATTATACGGTGTACCTGGGTGTATCACCTCGGCGGTACATTTCTCAGCCGCTTTCACAATATCGATAAAAGGACCACCTTTTGGATTAACCACGATAGCCTGTTTATTTTCATTGTAAGCAAAAATATTCGGATTTAAATCGGTGCATTCATCACAAGCAGTACACTCAGGCGTTTCTATCCATACTGGCTCATAATCAGTTGCTGCATCATCCTCTATGACAGCTTTATTACCACTAGCAGTGATTGATGAACCCAGTAGCCCTTCCAGGTCACCACCACTTGCACCTGAAGCCATGGCCAATAATGATGAAGTCAATTTCTGCGCCATTTCAACTTTTGCCTCTTGTTGAACTTTTGCAATATCAACAACCTTATCGACACCTGCCAGTGACTTAAGCTGATGCCAGAAATCACGTCGTTCAATTGTTGAAGCTACAAGTTCGGCACTGACCAATACACGTATCAAATGGTTATTAACATCAATAGCCCAGATATAAGGAAACAAGTCACTTCTGTCAGACTCATCGAGTTCAAGAAAATCTGTCAGTAGCATCATATTGTCATTCCATGTTTCCACGGGAGCCTGACGGAAATGCTTACGGAAGCGGCCTTCAGTCAAAGCAAAATCTGCAAAGGTAAACGGTAGCTCCATACTTTCCGTTTTACCATTATCCAACTGGTATTCGAGTTTATAACTGGGCCAATCACTATCCATTGCCGGGTTACCATGCAAAGATGAACATTCTTCAAAAGTAGTACCAAGATCAGGATCATATTTATATAGCGGATATGCGCGTGACTCAACGGCAAGTTTACTTTGCTTATCAGAGGCACTATCTGCAACACCATGTTCAGTTTGACACACCGCATAAATATTAAAGATGGCAGGATGACGGCTATTAAGACCATCAATATAGCCTTCAATCAAATGCGTAGCATTAGATATTGTACCTTGTAAAACATAAGAGGTTCGGTGTGCCATCGCGATAACACTCATTTCTTTACGATGCGCTTCTTTCTTGCCTTTTTTCTGCTTGCCATAAGGGCTCATATCGGCAACCTGACCTATGAAACTTGAAGTACAGGCCTGTCCGCCGGTATTTGAATATACCTGTGTATCCAGTATTAAAACTTTTATTGGCATTCCAGACATCATCATGCGTGAGAGGTTCTGGAAGCCAATATCATACATAGCACCATCTCCACCTACTGAAACCACAGGTGGACAAAGCTTATATTCCTCGTCAGTAAACTGTTCCCAGTTAAAGTAGGTAAAGAATTTATCGTGCACTTCAGGATTATACTTACCCTTGACTTCCAGTTCTGCCTGGCGAATAGCTTTAAATCCTTCTGCCATTTTTGCCATATGCCCTTCAAACAAGCCCATCGCCATCGAAGGTGAATCCTGGAACAGGTTACTTGCCCAGGGAAAAGGATATGGTGAATAAGGAAATGTTGAACCCCATACCGAGGTACAACCGGTTGCATTAATGATCCCCATGCTGGAGCGACCGTTACCAGTTTGCCCCGAGGTGTATTGCCATTTAAGGTGTTTAAGTTTTTCCAGTAACTGGGTAACCCAACGCAGCCACTCACTGTCCAGTGGTTGCGCCGAACCATGACCACTGGCATCAAGCCCGGCAGAAAGTCGGGACAAGGTCAGGTCAACATCACTATACTCATCGATAATATGTGAAATGGTATCTGCACTACCTATATCCATACTATCGACCAGCTTGTTACGAATATGCTGTTCTAATTTCTGGATAAGACCATCAAGATGAGAAAGATGTTCCTTGACCCTTTGTTGCATCATTGCTGTCACAGTACCGGTGAAAATATGAATAACAGTCTTTTCACCGCAGCCTATACAGGCTCCATCACCACAAACCATCGAGCCATAGTTCATCTTATCGAGTAAAATCGTTTCTAATGCACCAATTTTTTCATCAATATCATCAACCCGAACATAATCGGGTGAAGTCGTTGGCAGGCTTAACCAGTAAGACCAGTCATGACGTAATTTTTCAATACATTCTTCTGTTTGTGGCACCTGGCGCAAGGCATCATCATCACATACATCAACACACTCCATGCAGCCTTTACAGGTGTATGGATTAACAGTGATGGAATAAAGGCCACCACTACCTTTTTCATGTTTCTCTTTGTTTATATAAAAAGGTTTTGTTGTAGCAAATTTAAAACCATCCATTACACTGTTAAACTTGTCGAATTCTGAAGCAAGCGTGTCTTTTTCGTCACCATCAAGATTAGACTCATTAACAGTTTCATTTATTGCATCAAGTAATAACTGGTTAACATTTTCGCGGTCATCTTTACCTTCAAGTTTAGCACGCAGTTTTTTCTCAACTGTCCGTACTTCACGACGTAGGTGATGCGTAGGTATTCCCTGTCCTTCTATACGTTTAATCGTGGTATTAAATACTTCACTTATTGTGTTAACCAGGCCGGGAATTGCACTGTCAGGACAGGCGGTATAACAATTTCCACAGGCAGTACAGTTTTCGGCTATCCATTCAGGATAGTCAAAACGTATTTGTGTCATATCTCGAAAAATACCTGTTGAAGCCGGAATTAAACTCAGACCAATAAATGGATCAACCAGGTTATCACTTCCCTGCCCGCTGCTATAGAAACTTCCTGTTTGTTCCCAGAAACGATGAATATCAGAAGTACGATTGTCGGACGCAGGAATTTGTTTAAGCATAATGGGAAGCTGTAATTCTTTCCGCATATTTAGCCTGACCACATTACTGACTTTTTTATTTTTTATCTCTTTAAGTTCATTAAAACCACGATGTACTACACGAAGGTTGTCATCAACTACATGCTGTCCTTTATTTCCAAACTTCGCATGCAACTGATCTTCAATGGCACGGAATAATGTTTTCTCATTTAGCTCAGCAACTTTCATTACACTTGATGCTGCAAAGAATGCACCCTGAAAGGCTATACCCTGCATTCTAAACTGTAACTCTGGATTAGTGGCTTCTTCACGTGCAATTTTAAACGCATCGATGTAATAAACTTTAATATTATTGTCGATAATAAAACGTTGTGATTGTGTGGGAAATGAATGCCATACAGCATCCGCACTATCTAGACTGCTTTGAATAACCAGCACCCCACCTTCCTTTAAACCATACACAGGGTTTGAATGTTCAAAGACATTAGGATCTGGCGATAGTACAACGTCAACATAATGATACTCTGCGTTTATTCGAATAGGTTCCGGCGCAGCAGAAAGATAGTATGTTGTTGGCTGGCCTTTTTTTTCTGAACCGTACTTAGGATTAGCCTTTATATCAAAATCAAGCAAATCAAAAAGTGTCATCGCCAGGTTCTTACCTGTTGTCATCGCACCCCATCCCCCGACTGAATGCATGCGTACAGTAATTGCATCTTTAGGTATAAGGTTAGGGTTTTCACTTCCTTTGACTGAAAGTGCCTCAATATCAGGATAAGCATCTAACAATTCCTGCTGATATATTTCCTGTTTAGGGCTGCCTGATTCCTCACGGATAAAATCAACCGAAAGATAAAAGAAGCGACGCTTTTTTCCTTGAGGTAACATGTTTTCAATGGCACCGATAATTCCTTCAGGTTGTAAATCACGACTACCTAGTCCATAAGCCCCTGAATATAACCGAGGTGCATCGCTTAATTTTTTATAAACCGAGTAACCGGGGTTTGGTAAATCAGAACCTGCACTTCCATTTTCCAGGCATTTTGAAATCGTAGCCCGCACTTCACGCATTAATGGTAGATCTTCCGCCATCGGTTGATCGGTTCGTTCCAGAACCACAACACCTTTTCTTCCTTTAACTACCTCACCGATTAAATCACCAGGAAACGGCCTGAACATCGTAAGATCAACCACGCCGACTTTTATCTTGCGTTGTATACGCAAATGATCAGCAACGGCATGAGCAGTAATCAACATGCTGCCCTGTCCTATAACAAGGTAATCAGCATCATCCACACGGTACTTTCCAATACGGTTATAACGCCGCCCTGTTAACGTATAAAACTCATCCATGACCTGGTCAGCGAGCGCAGGAATATGATTAAAGAAATAGGGTCGCTTGGCTGCAACAGCCTGCATATAGGAATCCTGGTTTTGCACACTACCCGATGTAACTGGGTTATCCACATCCCATATAGCAGGGATACGGCGGCGTTTATCGCCGAATAACATCTTCTGTGCCGGCGTTGGTGTATCAATAATATCGTCGGGTTTACCAAGGAACTCATCAATTAATTCACGTTCAGGAAGCTGGATTGACTCAATCAGGTGGGTGGTAAGAAAACCATCCTGCCCGACTATACCGGGTATCAAAGATAGCTCGGCAAGTTTATGAGCAATTATATTAAGGTCTGCTGCTCCTTGCGCACCATTTGCCATTACCTGGAAAAAACCTGTGTCGTCTACACAGTGGTAATCATCATGCCCGCAATGAACATTAAGACTGGCTTTCGTGATAGCACGACATCCCATATTAAGCACATAAGGAAGATGTTTACCCACTGCGGCATACAGTGATTCATGCATGAAAGCGACACCTTGCGCGGAAGAAAAGTTTGTAGCTCGTAAGCCTGTCATAGCAAGACCCGCCGTTACGGCTGCAGCTGCATGTTCACTTTCTGGCTCAATAAAGATTAGTGGACGACCAGATATATTAATATGACCGTTACTTGATTCTTCTGCCCAGTATTCACCCATCTGGGTTGATGGTGTAATCGGGTAAGCACCTGCCGCATCTGATGACTCACGCTCACACATAATAACAGCAGTGTTACCATCCATTGCCTTGCGTATGCCAGGATACTTAAATGTCTTTGTTTTTTTACTCATTTTCTTCACCCTCTGTATTTTTAATGTTTACAGATTCAGCGATCTACCCACATGGAAGAGGCTCCCTTCTTATGACCTTTTTTGCTTCAATTCCTTTTTGTAGCCCTTTTGTATCATCCAGCCAGACAATTGCCCCTGTAGGACAACGTTCAATTGCCAGGCGTGTTGCAAGTTCATTTTTCGAATAATCAATAACAGCAAGATTATGTTGAATGCTAATTAAGCCTTCGGGAGAATCCGCGGCACAACGACCACAGGCATTACATGTCACCTCGCATTCCGCTTCTGACTCATCAGCATTATCCTGGCTCTTACAGGCAACCCAAAGATGATGGCTAACTGGCTGTAATGAAAAAAGGTTTTTAGGGCAAACCTCAACACAGTCATTACACGCGGTACATTTATCTGCATCAACAATAGGAATACCAAACCTATTCATCGTAATGGCATCAAAATCACAGGAAATTTCACAATCACTTAATCCAAGACATGCCCACGCACATCCCTTACCTCCACCTGCAACCAGCGCGGCTGCTCGACAAGTTTGCAGCCCATCATAATGAGCACGGGTATAAGCCACATGAGAACCACCGGCACAGGCAAGTCGGGCAACCAGCTTTTCAACATTGCCAACATCAACCTCAAGATAGTCTGCAATCGCCTCATTCATCTCATCCGAGTTCACAGTGCACTGCCCAGGTGTTACCGTGCCTGCAATCAACATTTCTGCAAACTGTCGACAACCTGGCGTCCCACATGCACCACAATTAGAATGCGGCAACATTTCATCAACTTCATCAATCCGTGGATCTTCATAAACAAAGAGGCGACGATTTGCATACGACAGTAAAACTGCGAGTAATAATCCCAGTGCTCCCATAAAAGAAGCAGCAATTATCATTTGCTCAAGTGCTATCACGGTATATACACCTGCATTACCTGACTCTATTTCACTATAGATTACATGGGTATAGATGTATTGGAAAAGTTAATTATTTCAATTATTACTATTAATTTTAATAATACTAATATTTA
>JAOUOK010000100.1 GCA_029880425.1 Gammaproteobacteria bacterium | reverse complement strand
ATCAAGTGAAATACTTCAATAATTTTACCTTTGGATAAAGTAATCGTTGCCGCATGACCTTCATCGGTTCGCATGTACAATGTGCCGGAGCGTTTTTCAAAACATAATCGTTTTAATGTATTCACTGCTTCACTAAAAGGCTCAAATGTCTTTCCGTGTTCTACTGTCACTACTTATCTCCAATAAATATTTTCATGTATTTTTTTCTTCAAATACTTTGCCTTAAAACTGCCCGGCATTTTGAAAATACTCTTTAATTTACAAACCCTTATTTATTAGTACTTACTTTAAAAAGCCCGTATATAGTTATTAAATTACAATTAATACCATCGGCATTAAAAAAGCCGACTTTAGAAAAAATGTAAATTAATGTTAAATTAATTTTTATACCTGCAAATGCCGTTTTTTTATTATTTAACTACTCTGTGGCACCGTATTTCATGCCTAAGTTTTTCTCATATAGCACTATTAGAATTTTTAATTATTAAATTTAAAACACCCTATTAGCTTACTTTTTATAATGATATAATTCTGCTAAACTAATGTTAATTATAGATATAGCAGCTAAATTATTGAATTACAATAACTATAAAAAAAATAGGCCCATACAAAACACAAAATAATCACGCTCTTTTTACAGGGTTAAATTGAGAAAGTTAAGAATACATACTGAAAGTGCCGTCTTTTCAACACTTTACCTATAATGATCAGGGTTATTACTTAGAAATTATGCTTAGTAACGAGGGGATTATTGATCAAAAAATAAAAATTCATTTTATAGTCTAAAAACAAATTTAGCTTACGCTGAGTGACTCAATCACTCAGCTTCCATGGAGAGAAATACCTGGTAAGCATTACGACGATGGGCTTCGTTGAATGCGGGTAAATGCTCGAATTCACTCCAGTCGGTTTTATCGAATGTTTCTGCAAAATCATCCATGTTTTCAACCGCTTTAGACATTACATTTCTTATCCTGGCCAAATAATGCCGGGTTGCACTGATGGCCTGGTTCGGATTCTTTGCCGCCGGACCATGACCCGGGATTAATGCCCTGATCTTCCCTACTTCCATTTTCAGCAGTGTTTTTAGCCATGTCTTGGTATTTGCATCACCTAAGTAAGGAACACGACCTTCAAAAATAATATCACCTGAAAACAAAACACGTTCTGGTTCAATATATAAGGTTAAGTCACCATCAGAATGTGCCGCTCCCAAAACATCAATCGTAAAACGTATGCCGCCATGCTCAAAAGTCATGGGCTTTTCAACAATGACATCGGGACTAACCAGAACCGTTGTTTCATTGACCCACGGCTCTAGTGAAAAACGGCGTTCTTCAAGGCGTTCTTCTGCAGCAGAGGAATCCAGGTAATCCATCGCCCCTTTGGGCGCAATAATTTGTGCTCCCTGTTCTTTAAATACCTGTAAACCATAAATATGATCAGCATGGTAATGACTGACGATCACTTTAAGAACAGGTTTATCGGTAATGCTGCGAATTTTACTGAGTAGTAAATTTGCTAATGAAGGTGTACCAAGTGCATCAAAAACAACGACACCTTCTTTAGTGACGACAAAGCCGGCGTTTGAAATAAACCCTTCATTATCTGTCGCAATACCGGCCTTACCCTGAACATAATAAACATGTTTAGAAACCTGCTTTAATGTCATCTCAACACCGGTAGCAGGATAAATAGTTTTTGCCGATAAGTCAGATAAAAATAAAAGACCTGAAAAAATAATCAATGCTAACCGCATTAGCTACCCCGCTTTTTCTCTTCACGTTTTCTTCTGAAAAAATCAGTAAGTACCTGGCCACACTCTTTAGCCAGTACCCCACGTTCAATATCAACCTTATGGTTCAGGCAATCTGTTCCTAAAATAGTAAATGCACTTTCAGATGCACCGGCCTTAGGATCAGAAGCACCATAAACAACCCGTTTAACCCGGGAATGAATAATGGCGCCTGTACACATAATACAAGGTTCCAGGGTGACATAGAGCGTGGTATCAACTAATCGGTAGTTATTGAGATTTTTTGCTGCAGAACGCAACGCCATAATTTCAGCATGCGCGGTAGGATCGTTATCAATGATGGGCCGGTTCCAGCCCTCACCAATCACTTGCTCATTATAAACAACAACCGCGCCAACAGGCACTTCACCTTCTGACTCGGCACGCTGAGCCATTTCCAGTGCATGCTGCATCCAGAAAATATCTAAATCATTTTGTTCCTGAGAATCACTCATATTTTATATAACCAATAAACTCTCAAAAATATAAAGATTAAAAAAAATTTCACTACAGAGGTCACGAAGGTGCACAGAGGTTATTTAAAATTATTTTTTCTCTGTGTACCTTCGTGACCTCTGTGTTTTAACAGCTTCTATGCTTTCGTTAAATTCTCTAACTCAGCCAGTTCACGATCACGGATGCCCAGCAGGTATAAAATGGCATCCAGTCCAAGGTTCGCTATTGAGTGTTGTGCCTGTTCTTTCACGATAGGCTTCGCATGAAAAGCAATACCCAGTCCCGCAATGGCCAGCATGGGTAAATCATTGGCACCATCGCCCACCGCGATGACCTGCTCGGTACTGATGCCCTCTTGTTCTGCAATTTTAACCAGTAATTTTGCTTTCATTTGCCCATCAACAATCTCACCTTTGACTTTACCGGTGAGTTTACCGTTCTCAAAATCAAGCTGGTTGGCATAAACATAATCGATGCCGAGTTTTTCTTTTAAGTAATTAGCAAAGTAAGTAAAACCACCGGAAAGAATCGCCACTTTATAACCAAAATGACGTAAGTGACTGATTAAACGCGCTGCGCCTTCGGTGATTGGTAAGCCTTCTGCAATTTTTTGTAGTACCGATTCGTCCATGCCTTCGAGTAAGGCCATGCGTTGACGAAAGCTTTCAGAAAAATCGATCTCACCCCGCATGGCAGACTCGGTAATTGCCGCAACCTGTTCACCGACACCGGCAGCTTTGGCAAGTTCATCAATGACTTCGACCTGGATAAGCGTTGAGTCCATATCAAAACAGACCAGGCGCCGACTACGTCGATACAGGTTATCTTCCTGCACCGCGATGTCCAGCTCCATTTCCTGCGAGATTTGTAGAAAGTGTGAATGCATCGCAGCGATATCATCAACCTCACCACTCAGGGTCAGTTGAACCGAGGCAGCTCCCGATTGTCCAGGCTTATCTAAAGAAATGCGGCCGGATAAACGACTAATCTGGTCGATATTAAAACCTTCATCGGTCACCACTTCGGTTACTCGTGCCAGGTGACGTGCTGTGATCTTGCGGCCAAGCAAAGTAACAATATGTTTAGCTTTACCCTGGGCATTGACCCAGTGTTGATAATCTTCTTTTGTTATCGGGGTAAAACGTGCATTGAGATTAAGCTCATGGGCTTTAAATAAAATATCTTTAAAAACAGAACAGTTTTTGTCTTCTTCAGGTGCTTCTATCAAAATACCTAAAGACAAACTTTCATGAATCACGGATTGCCCGATATCCAAAACATTAATATCGTAAGTTGCGAGTATGCCGGTTAAAACAGAAGTTAACCCGGCCCGGTCCTGACCCGAGATGGTAATAAGAACAACGTCCGACAAGTTTAACTCCTAATTCATTTCTGGAAATTCTTGAACAATGTACGGGTTCGATCAAACTGGAGCTGACAAGGCATGAGTTTTTGAAAACAAGGAGCTTACAACCAGTAAGTGACGCAGTTTGAAAAAACTCATAACGCCGTCAGAACAGTTTCAGCGAATCCGTTACTCCCACTCGATGGTGCCTGGCGGCTTCCCGGTCACGTCATAAACCACGCGTGAAATACCTTCCACTTCATTAACGATACGGCTGGAAACATGACTTAAGAAGTCATAAGGGAGATGTGCCCAACGTGCCGTCATGAAATCAATAGTTTCAACGGCACGTAATGCCACTACATATTGATAGCGTCGACCATCACCGGTGACACCGACTGACTTAACAGGTAAGAACACGGTAAAGGCCTGGCTCACTTTATGATAAAGATCGTTTTTATAGAGTTCTTCAATAAAGATATGATCGGCTAAACGTAAAATATCCGCATATTCTTTTTGTACTTCACCGAGTATGCGTACCCCTAAACCCGGTCCGGGGAATGGATGACGATATACCATGTCATATGGCAAACCGAGTTCAACACCAAGCTTACGCACTTCATCTTTAAACAGTTCACGAAGTGGTTCGCATAATTTGAGCTCCATATTCTCAGGTAAACCACCGACGTTATGATGCGATTTTATTAAGTGTGCCTTACCTGTTTTAGCTCCGGCTGATTCAATGACATCAGGATAGATGGTACCTTGCGCTAACCATTTTGCATTCTTCAGCTTGTTGGATTCTTCTTCAAAAATCTCAACAAACAGGTTACCGATAATTTTACGCTTAACTTCCGGATCAGATTGACCTTTTAATGCATCAAGGAAACGCGCTTCTGCATCAACACGAATCACCTTTACACCCATATGTTGCGCGAACATCGCCATAACATTGTCACCTTCCTGGTGACGCAATAAACCGTTATCGACGAAAACACAGGTCAGCTGTGAACCAATGGCTTTATGTAATAAAGCCGCAACAACAGATGAATCGACGCCACCCGATAAACCGAGGACAACCTCTTCATCACCGACATCGTTTTTAATTTTCTGGATGTTATCTTCAATAATATTATCGGCGGTCCATAAATTTTTACAGCCACAGATCTCATGAACAAAACGTTCGATAATACGTTGCCCCTGGTTTGTGTGGGTCACTTCAGGATGGAATTGCACCCCGTAAAACTGACGTTCCTCATCCGCGATGCCTGCAATCGGTGCATTATCTGTCGATGCCATCAATTTGAAGCCCGTTGGCATTTCAATCACGTGATCACCATGACTCATCCAGACATCGAGTAAACCAAACCCTTCAGGATTCACTTCATCTTCAATATCTTTGAGTAATGCTGTATGGCCACGTGCCCGTACCTTGGCATAACCATATTCATGATGATCGGCATTTTCGACCTTGCCCCCCAGTTGCATCGCCATGGTCTGCATACCATAGCAAATGCCCAAAACGGGAACGCCTAGCTCAAATACTACCTGTGCCGCAGATGGGGCATCACTGGCCGTCGTCGTTTCCGGGCCACCGGAGAGAATAATCCCGCTCGGATTAAAATCGCGAATATCGTCTGCAGAAATATCCCAACTGTATAATTCTGAATAAACCCCGGCTTCACGGACACGGCGCGCGATAAGTTGTGTATATTGCGATCCAAAATCAAGAATTAAGATTCGATCGGAATGGATATCCATGGACATGGTCGGATTCTCTGCAGTTGGGGTTAAAAGAGTAAAAAGAAGCGCAATGATCAAGCAAAACCTAATAAAAATCAAGGGTTTGATTGATTATCACGCTTGCCAGCAATATTTAAATATTCTATAAATGAAGCAAAATATATTAAGTTATTTTCATCATTGGTCGATAGCCTATATATTAGGTATCAGGCACATGGAAACTTCATCCGCTTTTATTCCAGCACAATGATTAAACAATAAGTGGCAACACGGATAAAAACAAAAATTGGTAATCGTATTTGGAAACTGAAACTCAAAAAATTGATGCACAAACTTCAGCCACTGATGAAATAAAGCCGGGGCTAAAATTTCCCGGTTACAAAATCATGCGTGAACTCGGCCATGGCGGCATGGCGCATGTCTACTTAGCGGTACAGGAAAGTTTTGGCCGTGAAGTTGCGTTAAAAATACTTTCACCGCACCTGACGGATGATGAACAATTCTCAAAACGATTCTTACGTGAAGCCCGTATTGTTAGCCAGCTAAGCCACCCAAATATCGTGACAGTTTACGATGCAGGTAAACAGGGCAAGTTTCACTACATGTCGATGGAATATATTCCGGGCAAAGAGCTAAAACAACTTAAAGAGAATATCAGTCGCAAAGAAGCCATTCGCATAGTGAAAGATATTGCAGCTGCCCTGGATTTTGCCGGTTCAAAAGGCATCGTGCACCGTGATGTAAAGCCAGAAAATGTCATGATTCACCAGACTGACAACCGGGTCATATTAATGGACTTTGGCATTGCTCATGGTGATGATATTACCCACGGCATGACCCAAACCGGCAAAGCCATCGGTACCCCGCATTATATGAGCCCGGAGCAAACCAAGGGACTGAAAGTTGATCATCGATCCGATATCTATAGCCTCGGTGTGGTCCTGTTCCAGTTATTGGCAGGTTACTTACCTTATGAAGCAGACTCCGCTGTTGCCGTAGGCATTAAACACCTGACTGCCCCTATTCCATTATTACCGGCAGGTCTTGAACTTTTTCAGCCAATTATAAATCGCTGTTTATCAAAAGAACCTCAACACCGCTATCAAAAGGCTGCCGAGCTGATAGAGGCACTCAATAATATTAGTGACGAGCAACTTCAGGCGATTGATAGCAAGGCAAGAGTTTTTAAACAGGCTGGCGCTGATCCTCATGCAGCGACACAAATGAGTGATGCGCAGGTTACTCCAACAA
>JAOUOK010000099.1 GCA_029880425.1 Gammaproteobacteria bacterium | reverse complement strand
ACCCGTGGCTATGCTAAATATAGAAATATTGCGGTTGCGTTGGACAAATTACTGGCAAATTAATACGCAAATCCCTTAAAAGCGGGGCACATTAAGGTTTTCTTGGCTGCCCTCAGGCTAATCTATTGGTCTAATTTCACACATAAAGGCAAAATACCGGCTTAAATTTTTTCGTGGGCTAGACACATATTTTGTAAAGCTCAGATTTTTAAACTCAAGCTAATTCAAGCCACTATTCTATTAAGGGGATAATGATGAAACTCATTCTTTTAGGCGCACCAGGTGCAGGTAAAGGTACTGTAGCTAAATTACTGACTAAAATGGACGGTTCGGTACAAATTTCTACTGGTGATATTTTACGTGCGGCAGTAGCAGCAGGTACAGAACTGGGTAAACAAGCACAAGCTGCAATGAAAGCAGGTGAGTTGGTATCTGATGATTTAATCATGGGTATCATGCGTGAACGTCTTAAAGAAGATGACTGCAAAAGCGGTTACTTACTAGATGGTTTCCCACGTACTATTCCACAAGCTGAAGCACTAAAAGTGTTACTGGCGGACATGGGTGAAGAACTTGACGCGGTTGTTAACATCGATGTGCCACGTGATGTTATTTTAGATCGTTTAACTACTCGTCGTACTTGTGAAGGTTGTGGTGAAATCTACAACGTTAAATCTAAGCCACCTAAAGAAGAAGGCAAGTGTGACAAGTGTGGTGGTGCCGTTACCCAACGTGAAGATGAAACTGAAGAAGCTATCGGTAACCGTCTTGACGTTTACAACGAACAAACTGCACCATTAGCAGGTTTCTATGAAAAAGAAGGTAACCTGTTAACAGTGGCGGCGACTTCAAGTGAAGCTGTTATTGATGCAATCAAAGAAAGAATCGGCATGTAATCCGTCATTCATCTTTGTATAAAAAGGGAAGCTTCGGCTTCCCTTTTTTATTGCATAAATAATAGTGCAGGGTAAAGTGTCTATCATGAATACGCATAGCAAAGAAGTGGTTGTCCTGGTTCATGGCCTGTGGATGAAAGGGCCTGAATTACTCTTTATTCGCTATAGACTCATGCGCCAGGGGTACCAGGTTTGCCAGTTTCATTATCCCAGTATTTTTAAATCCCCCGAGCAAAACGCGGCAAGCCTGTTTCAGTTCGTATCAAAAATCGATAGCCCGGTTGTCCATTTTGTTGCCCATAGTTTGGGCGGTATCGTGTTAGCACATTTATTTGCCAGTTATAAAATAAAACAACCGGGTAAGGTGGTGTTAATAGGTTCACCTGTTAATGGCAGTGCAGCCGCGGCTTATTTACATAACAATAAGTTGATGAAATTTTTACTGGGAAAATCGGTAATCAAAGGTCTGCTTGGTGATACACCGAAAGAAAGTATTAAAAGAACAGTGTGTGTTATAGCCGGAACGAAAGGGCCCGGTGCAGGGCAATTGTTTGCCGCTAAAGTAATGCAGAAACCGCATGATGGTACCGTGAACCTGGGTGAAACCCTGCTGGATAATGCAGCTGAGTTTCACACGGTTCCACGCAGTCATTTTTTATTATTAGTATCAAATAAAGTAATAAAGATAATTATTAACTTCTTAGAAAAAGAATAAAATTATTCCATTTCTAAATCATCACGTACCGCATCTAAACCGGCAGTCGCGCATTTTTCATCGACTTCCCCGGAAGGTGCACCACTTACCCCGATACCACCAAGGATTGAACCACCGATATTAATTGGGATACCACCGGCGCTCATAACCAGTCCATCAATTTTTGGTACCTGGTGTGGCTTGGTAAAACGGTTTTCGATTGCCGATAACGCCGAATTAAAAGCCATAGCGGTGTGTGCTTTTTGTTTGCTGATTGGCAAAGTAATATCCATGGCTAAAACATCACGTAATACCACCTGGGTTTGACCACTACGATCCACAACCGTCACGGCAATTTGTACGCCTTCTTTTCGGCATGCTTTTATTGCCGCTTGTGCAATACGTAAGGCGGTTTCCATCTTCATGCGTTTTATTGAGACTGTCATGGATTCATCGGCGGCATAAGAGCCCGTTGATAAACCAAGCATGAGTGTGATTAATGATAATTTTTTAAGTATATTTTTCATGATTTTCCCCTTTTAATGTATCTTATTGATCGCTTAGCTTACCGAGCTCTTCCAGTAGTTGCATAACAAGTTGTTTTCCATTTGCGGACATTTTTTTTGTTAATACCTTGGGATCACGTTCACCATCTATCAGGCGCTTCATCATCCCGCCAAGCTGACGCATATCACCATGGGTCGCGGTCATTTGTTCGGCCATAAATGAAGCCGCCTGTAATGCCTGTGCATCTCCGCGGCAAGCAGCATTAATCATGCTAGCTAAACCGGGCGCTGCCATGGTGGGATCAGCCTGTTGTTCTACATCGGGCAAGGATGCAGGGTTTTGTAATCCCATCAGGATACTCCTGATAATGACCTGGTCTTCATCATCAAGGCCATTGAGCAGGGTTTCCCCCCTGTCACCGGCAACAATTTTATTAATGGTAGCAACAAGTTCGTGCCAGTTTTGTTGACTCGCCATA
Source organism: Gammaproteobacteria bacterium (assembly GCA_029880425.1). GTDB lineage: Bacteria > Pseudomonadota > Gammaproteobacteria > UBA6429 > Thiohalophilaceae > JAGLTQ01. The sequence continues at coordinate 4,025 of JAOUOK010000099.1, read as the reverse complement.
TCGAGCATGGGTTTAAGTTGTGCTTTTGCGGTGTCATTCTGGCAGGCATGGACAACCTGGTGAATGAGTACCGCATGTGATTTCCTGATTTGTTCTTCTTGCGAAGGAATATTAGCCATAATATCTTTCTCTTTTGAATTCACTTTTGAGTATAAGAAAGATTCGTAATAAAGAATATATTATCCAAAAAAAAAGGAACGCATTTGCGTTCCTTTTTTAAATATTGCTTAAAATTGTATAGCTTAGCTACAGCCTTTAGGACGTGGTAAGCCTGCAATTTTATTTGCACATTTAATCAAACCCGTAGGGAATAATGAGTAAATGTATTTTTGACTAGAATGATCTTTGTCATATTTATTTTGCATGAGCTTCGAGAATTTACGTGGTTCGCAAACACTGCCATTTTCTTCGAAATATTCACGAGCAAGGTTGATGATATTCCAATGTTCTTCAGTAAGTTCACCAACATTTTCGTTAATAGCGATTTGCTCAGCTAAACCTTCACTCCACTCGTCAAGATTTAATAACCAGCCTGCTTCTGATAGCTCAATTGTTTTGCCGTCTACTACTGCTTCCATTGTTTGTACCTTAATATTTCAAATAAGTTGTTAAAGTTGACTAATTTTATCAGGAAATATTTTGAAAGACCACATCAGATCACGCTAATAAGCCATATTTTTACCGCAATTAGCGCTAACATATTGAAAATATTATATAAATAAATTAGACAAGTTCCATTTTTATATTAGCTGATACTGATTTATGCTGTGAAAATTGTATTTTTTAGCACCAGCTTTTATATATTAGACTATTTAAAGCTGCTGGGCTGCAATATAACATATAAATAACATGGTTATTGTGCCTATAATATCGACCAGGTATATTTATACTCGGCAAAGGGACAGGTTAAGTTAAAAATACGAGTTTTTAAGTAAATGTTTCTAATAAAACTAAATTGATAAATATATGGGGTGTTTCCGAAAAATTATAATTATGAGAAATACTCGAATTGTTTCTTTGCTTTTTTTAGTTATACTCTAGCCAAATAATTAATTGATCATATTGATGAGAAAACTCTGTTCCAGTCAACCCCTGTTATTTAGCCTGATTACTGCTTTATTATTTTTGCAGTGGTCGACTACACATATTCATCTTGCAGGTGAGCATGAACATCATGGTGCTCAACATCAACATGCTGCCACGGTTCATCAGCACCGGTTAGCAAGTCATCACGGAGATGTGATTGATGTCGCGGATGAAACGCTTTCTCATGTTGATAGTAATAAGGTGGTTGAGCTTGAGTATGTTTCTACTCAGTTCCACGGTAATCCGGGAAAACTTTTTGCGGTCATTCCAACCACGTTGTGGAAAAATTTTAAACCACAAACATTTTCAAAAAGAATCGTTAATACTTATCAACCTGGTATCTACCAGTCTTATCACCAGTATTCCTTAACACGCTTACGCGCACCGCCACTATTCTCATAACAATTAAATAAATTTATATTTTTACAGCAGGACGCGTGTATGCGTTCTGTAATATTGTTATGAGGTTTTTTATGTTTTTAAAATTAAAACAGTCACAATGGCTACTGGCTATTGTGGCAATGCTGCTTGTGAGCCAGGCATTTGGCCATGGTATGTCGGAGGCGGAAAAGCAATCAATTATTGATGGCGGTAACCTGAGTTACTTATGGATAGGCGCCACCCACATGTTATCGGGCTACGACCACCTGTTATTTGTATTTGGCATCATCTTTTTCTTAACGAAATTTAGAGATATCGTGAAATACATAACGGCGTTTACCCTTGGGCACAGCGCTACGCTTATCTATGCTACTTTTACGGGACTGCAAATCAACTACTTTTTAATTGATGCCGTGATAGGTTTGAGTGTCGCCTATATCGCGTTTGCAAATATTGATGGTTTTAAAAAGTACTGGCAGGTCAGTTCGCCTAACTTGCTGTTTATGATCGTCGTGTTGGGTTTAATCCATGGACTGGGGTTATCGACCCGCTTACAACAACTGCCCTTAAGTGAAGACCAGCTGTTGATGAATATTATTTCATTTAACGTCGGGATAGAGCTGGGTCAGATCCTGGCATTAAGCGTGATGTTGTTGGTGCTCGCGGGTTGGCGTAAGAGTGAAAGTTTTCAACCCTTTAGCCGGGTATCGAATATGTTTTTAATCGTGGCGGGTTTTTATCTCTTTACCATGCAAATGCATGGCTATAGTCATGTTTCAGATCCTGATGAATTTGGCTTTAGTGCTGATAACCATGCGCACGAACATATTCGCATGGAAGAAATACGCGCTAAACAGGTAAAACAACAATCAACGCACGACTCGTTATATTAAAAGTTTCCGGAGAAAATAATGAAAAAATTAGCAAATCTATATCTATTACTTGTCTCGATGGCATTTGTTTTTCCTGCACATGCAGGAACAGGTCATAGTCATGATAAAGACGGTGGCCATAGTAACCAGGCTCATTCACATGGACCTATTGATAGCAATGAGGCAAAGAAACGAGCCCTCAGTATGCTGAATGGGCTGGTTAAAAAAGGTGTCATTGATAACAGCTGGCAAGGAATAAAACCTGCTAAAGCAGAGAAAAAAACCTTTTCTAAAGGGCCGGAGTGGGTAGTCAGCTTTAATAATACGAAGTTAAGAGATAAATCAAAACAAACATTGTATATCTTTTATAGTTTAGACGGGCATTACATTGCTGCAAATTACACAGGTAAGTAAGATGTAAAGAAAAAGGCCGGTTACCCCGGCCTTTTTTCTAACGGCTAATATGTGAACATGTGTACCTCGTTAATGAGCATAGTTACAGAACAATAATTATCACGCTTCTGATATGAGTAACCTTAGCTAAAAAGGACGTGGGCGAATAAGAAACCAGCTGGCAAAAACTATTATGCCAAATACGGTATAACAAACAATAAAGACCCATGCGGGTGCCTGGTAATATAAAATCGTTTCTAACCAGTGTGAAATAAAAGTACCAGAATAAACAGCATCACCAGCCTTGCTACGTAATTCCATTTCAAGGGTAGTAAAGGGGCAAATAATACCGAACCAGGACTGGATGACGACAATACTAATCGTGAGTAAGTGGATTAATCGAAACCATGGGTTATAAATCCAGCCCCAGGAAAATGCTTTTCCAGCAAATATAAGAATAAGACCAATAATAATAAACATCGCAATCAAGACATGCAGGTAGAGAATGGCATCAGCCGCTAATAAATATAAAAAAGATGAATCCATTTTCCTCACCTATAGCAAAGAATTTATGTGAAGATATTATCGTTTTAGTAGTTATTAATAGTATAGCAACATGTATAAGCAATAATATTGTTTAGCTAGAGAGTATAAATAGGTTAGTATTTTAATATTGTATATAACAAAATATTCAGGATAAAAAATGGCCGGTGGTATCCTAGCGCTACTTGATGATGTTGCAATGCTGCTTGATGACACAGCGGCAATGAGTAAGGTTGCTGCGAAAAAAACAGCGGCATTGTTGGGTGATGACCTGGCAGTTAATGCTGAGAAGGCCACGGGTTTTCATGCTTCACGAGAGTTACCGGTTATCTGGGCCATCAGTAAAGGTGCATTACTGAATAAGATCATAATTCTCCCCATTGCTTTTTTACTCAGCGCCTTTTTGCCCGGGTTAATTGTTCCCATCTTGCTACTAGGCGGGGCTTATTTAAGCTATGAGGGTGCAGAAAAAGTTTATGAATGGTTAACCCGTAAACCATTAAATAAACCTGCCGCGAGTGAATCAGCGGATAAAAATCATATATTAAATTCAGAGTCGGCAAAAATAAAATCTGCAATCCGAACTGATTTTATTCTCTCTATAGAAATTATTGTAATTGCCCTTGATACCGTACTTGAGCAAGCATTTATTATTCAAATTATGGTGGTGAGTTTAATTGCATTTATTGCAATCGTCGCAGTATATGGCGTTGTAGCCTTACTTGTGAGAATGGATGATGTGGGTTTGCA
>JAOUOK010000098.1 GCA_029880425.1 Gammaproteobacteria bacterium | reverse complement strand
AAATTCTTTTGCAGCTTTAGTTGCAAAATTTTCACTGATGACGGCAACTTTAAACTGTTTACCGATATCGCCAGTAAAGGCAAATGAAAAGCCCGCCACGATTAATACTGGCATCAGGATATTCCAACTCAGCGATGAACGATCACGAAAGAATTCTTTATTTCTTGTAGATAACAATGCTAAAAATCTTTTTACTGAAAACATATATTACACCCTCAATTCCTTTCCAGTTAGCTCCAGGAAAAGATCATCCAGGGTTCGCGGCCTAATCTGTAAACGTGATAATGAAACATTGTTTTTTAATAATTTTTCAATAACATTATTAACATCGCAGGTAGTAATTTCTATCAGACCATCATGCTCATGCGTAGTAAATTCAGATAAATCGATATCTTTTAATTCGGAACCAGGTAATTGCAAGATCACATCATTAAAATTGTCCTGGAGTAATGTCTTAGGTGTTCCCTGTGCAATTATTTTACCGTGATCCATAATTGCAATTTCGTCACATAAAATATAGGCTTCATCCATATAATGTGTAGTAAGGATAATTGTTTTACCTTCCGCTTTTATATCATTAATCAAATCCCAGAAATTACGTCGAGCCTGGGGATCCAGCCCCGTTGTCGGTTCATCAAGAAAAATGATTTCAGGGTTATTAACCAGTGCTATAGCCAAAAGTAAACGTTGACGCTGCCCACCCGATAATTGCCTGTTATCCTGATCCAGGTATTCGCTAAGATTACAACGTAAAACAAGCTCATCAAGGTCAGCTTGTTGCGGATAAAATTTAGCAAACATTTCCAGTGTTTCACGAACGGTGATAAAGTCCTGTAAAGCTGTTGACTGGAACATAATTCCTGCTTCTTTACGAAACTGATCACCGAGTGGCTGACCTTTATACAAAATTTCACCTGAAGTGGCTTTAATAATCCCTTCAAGTATTTCAACCGTGGTTGTTTTTCCTGCACCATTAGGTCCTAACAGGCCAAAACAAATTCCGGCTTGCAAGGTTATATCAATGCCATTAACAGCTTTTACTGACGGGTAGTGTTTAACCAGGTTCTTGATTTGCAATAGGTCTGAAGCCAACCTGATGTTCCTTTTACTTTATAACTAACGTTATTTCAATTTAAGCCATGCTATTAAAAACCGACAGCTTCCAGCTTTGCCTGTTCAATTCCAAGAAAATCAGCTACTTCATTTAGATTATAAAAAACTTCAATCTTAAAAGGTGTTCCGGCAGTTAATGACTGGTACATCCTTGCAACACCATAGTTAAGTGGTGTGCTCACCCAGAAAGCCGCTAAGGTCTCATGACCGGATTTATAAGCATATAAACGACGTTGTGCAACACTCCATAGATTATCAAAACTTAAATTAACAGCATTTATATCACGCACATCATGAAACCGATGTAAGGTCATTTTTGAATGAGCTTCATGCTCTTCGAGCTTATCAACCCATTCACTTGCCAGTGAAGCATCAAGTTCCCCACTCACCTTATCACAAATAATATTATCTATAACCCTGGATTTATAAGCAGCCATTGATGTTTATCCATATTAATAATTAAACAAAACAATTTTAGGGACTAACAACATATACGTTATGTTATTTTGTGTACTGTATTATTTAAATACGATTCTACTGACCTAAAAGCTTAAGCAAGGCTTTTTCATCGAGTATGGTAATACCAAGATCCTGTGCTTTGCTTGCTTTTGAACCAGGATTTTCACCCACTACTACGTAATCGGTTTTCTTCGATACACTACCTGATACTTTTGCTCCAAGTTCTTGTAAAGCAACTTTTGCGTCATTGCGCCCCATTGTTTCCAGTGTACCTGTGACAACAAATGTTTTACCCGCCAGCGGCTGTTGTTCAACAGGTTTCTTCTTGATCTTTGGCCAACTTATTCCAACATCCAGTAATTGTTTAACCACATCAAGGTTATGTGACTGTTTAAAAAAAGTTATCACATTTTCTGCAACAACAGGGCCAATATCAGGTACAGCCAGGAGTTGGGCTTCATCAGCATGCATAATATTTTCAAGCGTAGCAAAATGATTTGTCAGGGTTTGCGCTGTGGTTTCACCGATATTATGAATACCAAGTGCAAATACAAAATGAGCAAGCGTTGTTGCCTTACTTTTTTCCAACGCGGCAACCAGATTTTTTGCAGATTTTTCACCTAGCCGTTCAAGTTTAATGAGTTGTTCAACCTCTATTTTATATAGATCAGCAATAGTATTTATCAAACCTTCATCAACTAGCTGTTCGACCAGCTTGTCACCTAAGCCATCAATATTCATGGCGCGGCGCGAAGCAAAGTGTTTAATCGCTTCTTTACGTTGCGCCTCACAATACAAGCCACCGGTACAAAACGTAACAGCTTCATCTTCAAAACGGGCCGTTTCAGATCCACAGACGGGACATGTTGCTGGTAACTGAAATCGCCGGGGTTTTCCTTCACGTTTTGACTTCACCACACTTACAACCTGCGGAATCACATCCCCCGCTCTGCGTATGATAACCATGTCACCAACACGAGCATCAAGCCGGTCAATCTCATCCTGGTTATGTAAAGTAGCATTACTCACTGTGACACCACCAACAAAAACAGGTTGCAAACGTGCCACCGGGGTTAATGCACCGGTACGTCCAACCTGTACCTCAATCGCGAGTAATTTTGTCATTTCTTCCTGAGCAGGAAACTTTCTTGCAATTGCCCAGCGTGGAGCACGGGAAACAAAGCCCATGATATTTTGAAATTCAATATCATCAACTTTATAAACAATGCCATCAATTTCATCCGGTAGGTCATTTCTTTTTGCAGCCAGCTTTTCATAGTAAGCATGACAACCTTTAATCCCTTTTACGACCTCGCTTTCAGGATTAATGCGCATACCCCATGATTTAAGCCTTTCCATAACCTGGCTATGTTTTTCAGGTAAAGTTATTCCTTCAATTAAACCTATACCATAGCTATAAAACGAAAGTGGCCGGGTTGCCGTTATCTTTGGATCAAGTTGTCTCAGTGAACCTGCAGCAGCATTACGTGGATTGACAAACGGCTTTTCACCCTTTTTTAATTGTTGCTGGTTTAATTTTTCAAAACCTTCTTTTGGCATAACAACTTCGCCACGCACCTCCAGCACTGCTGGAAAATCATTACCACGAAGTTTTAGAGGGATAGCGTCTATTGTCCTGATATTTAAAGTAACATCTTCACCAGTGCGTCCATCACCACGTGTAGCAGCACGAACTAGTAAACCGTTATCATATAATAAGCTGATCGCCAGACCATCAAGTTTAGGTTCAGCGGCATAATCAATACAATCTTTTTCAACACCCTCACGAATGCGTTTATCAAAATCCTCCATATCCTGTTCAGAAAAGGCATTACCAAGTGATAACATTGGAACTTCATGCTGTACTTCAGAAAAAGAATCAAGAGGCATTGCGCCAACACGTTGGGTTGGTGAATCCGTGGTGATTAATTCAGGATATTGTTGTTCAATCTTATTGAGCTCGACCAAAAGACGATCATACTCACTATCAGGTATTTCAGGTGCATCTAAAACATAATATAAATAGTTATGGCCATTTATTTCTTCACGCAAAGTTTCTATACGGTGTTGAATTTTTTTGTCAGGCATAATTTAAAAAATCTAGTGACGTTTATGACGTTGAGCAACCTGTTGTTTTAAACGATAGGTGGCAACTTTATCTTTCAGGTGGGAAATAGTTTGCTGAGTTAAAACACTTCTGTTTTCATCACATAATTCACCCGTCAAGGCCTGTGCAAGACGTTGACTGATTTCAAGCATCGTATTTAACGCCTTACGACATTCAACTGGGCCAGGTAATTGTAAAAATAAAGCCAGCCCGGGAGTTGCCACCCTGCTTAATTGAGATAATTCAAAAAAACCAGGCTCAATTGCATTTGCAATACTGAATACTGGCTGACCATCCTGCATATAATGATAAATCTTATGTTCGCCATGAGTGAGTCCGGCTGAAGTCATGACAGCATGAATCCCTTCACCGGTAAAGACATGACCTTTAGGTGACATAATATAAAGTATAATTAACAGTGACTCCGGCCCCGTTTCAGATGCATTATCTACTGCATTAAAGGTAAGTTCATGTTGCCTGGTATATTCTTCAACACGATCGCGGCCTGATATTATCTGACTTAACACTTCAAAGTCGCTTGAATCAGGTTCATCATCTATCGGGGTTAATACAGGAATCAAATCATCATCTGACGTTGATATATTATCGGCTACAGTATTGAGATCAGGGTTCAACTTCTTTTTTAACCAAAAGAGTAAATCGTCATCAGATGAGCGGAATTTTAAATAAATTCCCATTACGATAATAAATCCGATTATGGCAATGGTTACACGTAATGAATCCATACTGTATGCCTGGTTAAAAGAGTTATAAATTCAGAGATTATTATTTTCTTTATCTTGTCCCTTCTCCATTAACTATTAAGGAGAAGAAATATAGTTTATGTATTAATTTAAGCAGAAGCCAGTTCGGCAGCAGCTTCAACATCAACAGCTACAAGACGGGAAACACCCGGTTCATGCATTGTTACACCCGTAAGATGTTGAGAAATCTCCATTGTTATCTTGTTATGTGTAATGAAAATAAACTGTGTTTTATCTGACATATATTTAACCATATCACAGAAGCGACCAACATTAGCATCATCCAAAGGTGCATCAACCTCATCAAGCATACAGAATGGTGCCGGGTTTAACTGGAATATTGAGAATACCAGAGAAACGGCTGTTAATGCTTTTTCACCACCAGACAGTAAGTGAATCGTGCTGTTACGTTTACCGGGCGGACGCGCCATGATTGTGACACCTGCATCAAGTAAATTATCATCGGTTAATTCAAGGTAGGCATGACCACCACCAAATAAACGTGGAAATAATTCTTTAACTCCGCTATTTACTTTATCAAAAGTTTCCTTGAAACGTGTTCTTGTTTCAGAATCAATTTTAGCAATGGCATTTTCTAATGTAGTTAATGCATCGGTTAAATCTTTATCCTGCTCATCCAGGTATTTTTTACGTTCAGCTTCCTGCTCGTATTCTTCAATGGCAGCCAGGTTTATAGGGCCAAGACGCTGAATTTTCTGTTCCAGGTCATCAACGCTTTGTTCCCATGCAAACTCACTTGCATCTTCCGGCATTTCATCAATTAACGTTTTTAATTCAAATTTCGTTTCATTAATGGCTTCTTCTAAAGTCTGCCTGCGAACTTTGACTTCCTGCCAGCCAATACGGATAGATTCCAGTCCACTACGTACTTCCTGGACACTATTTTCAGCTCCGCTACGCGCTTCTTCAAGTTCACGCATATGATGATCAATGGCTTCAACTGCAGTCCGGGCTTGCGTCAGTTCTTCTTCAACTTTAATACGTGTCGCAAGGAAGGTTTCCAGCTCTTTACTCATTTCCTCGATTGGCGCATCACTTTCTGCTGCTGCACTTTGTAATTCATCACGTCTTTCAGCAAGTTGCTTTTGACGATCTTGCATACGTTCTAATGCTTGCTCTGTTGAATTTGATTCAGCACGTAAGGTTTCGATGCGTACCTTGATTTCATGTGCCGCATCACGATCAACACGTGCCTGTTCACGTTTTACTGTTAAGTTTTCCTGGCAAGTTTCACGACGTTGCTGTAATTCAGAACGCTGGCCTTCAAGTTTGGCCATTTCTTCTAAAGCAACTTCGAGTTTTTTACGTGAAATAGCAAGATCGTTATTATCTTTTTCAATTTGCTGACGCACTTCTTCAGCTTCACGACGCTGTTCTTGCTGACGTGTCTGCATCTGTTCCAGCCGTGCCTGGCGAGCACTCAGGTCTGACTGACGATTTGCACGTTGGCGTGTTAACTGGTTAATCGTTGACTGGCTACTGTCACGATCCATTTCAGCCGTACTCAGTTGCTCACGTTCAGTTTCAAGTTGTTGCTGTGTTTGTAAAACTGCGGCTTGTAACTCACTGGTTTCTACAGAGAGTACTTTTAATATTTGTTCACGTTGTAAAATACCCGCTTTTTCATCTTTATCACGAGCGACGCGTAACCAATTTTTGCCTAACCAGATTCCTTCACGTGTGACGATTGATTCAACATCTGACAAGCTGGCGCGCATTGATAATGCTTGTTGTAAGTTTTCAGCCGTTAACACTCCTTTTAACAGGCTGGTTAATTTCCATGGTGCTTTGATTTTACTTTCAAGTGTATCAGCCTGGACAGATTCGCCAGCTGATTCAATCTTCGTATCAAATAAGGTTAACGTGCCTTCATCAAAGTTTTCCAGAACATCGGCTAAGGGATCAACACCATCAACACAAACAGCTTCAAGATGTTCACCTAAAACACATTCAGCGGCTTTCGCCCAACCTGTTTCAACATCCAGTTCTTCGGCTAAACGAGGCGCATCCTGGAGATGTTGATTGTTCAACCATTGCGTAACAACACCTTCTTCTTTACCCAATGCTGCCTGTTGTAAAGCTTCAAGTGACGCACTACGACCACGAATGTCCTGTAACTTGCCGCGAGACTCGTCAAGC
>JAOUOK010000097.1 GCA_029880425.1 Gammaproteobacteria bacterium | reverse complement strand
GAAACTAGATTGAGACACTTATTATAGTATTTTTTAGTCTGAAAAAATATTATTTATAATATATTTTAAAAGAATCCCTGATAAATACAGGTTTTAAGTATCAGCTTCATTTGATTCTTGTTGTTGCAGAGCCCACATATCAGCATATAAACCTGACTTAGCAAGTAACTCCTGGTGAGTACCCTGCTCAATAATCTGGCCTTTATCCATGACCAGTATCTGGTCGGCATCAACAACTGTTGAGAGTCTGTGTGCAATAACCAGGGTGGTATGTGTCTGTGCTACTGAACTTAGTGCTTCAAGAATGACTTTTTCTGATTTTGAATCAAGCGACGATGTAGCCTCATCAAAAATAAGAATAGGTGAACCTTTTAGGATGACACGCGCAATTGCCAATCGTTGTTTTTCTCCACCAGATAATTTTAAACCCCTCTCACCAACTGCAGTTTTATAACCATCAGGAAGGCTTTCTATAAAATCATGGATATTTGCTAGTTTTGCTGCATGAATAACTTCATCTTTAGTCGCACCAGCTTTGGCATATTCAATATTGTATTGAATGGTTTCATTAAATAAAACAGTATCCTGGGGAACAATACCAATCGCCTGGCGTAAGCTTTCCTGTGTTACCTGGGAAATATCCTGGTTATCATAAAGAATACGTCCCTCGTTAATTTCATAAAACCTGAAAAGTAAACGGGCTAATGTAGATTTTCCTGAACCTGAATGACCAACGATAGCCAGCTTTTGACCGGGTTTAACGGTAAAATTAATATCATGTAATATTTTCCTGTCTTGTTGGTAAGAAAAACTGACATGCTCAAAACAAATTTCACCATTTTTATGCATTAAGGGTTTTGCATCTTTTGTATTTTTAATTTCTGGTTTTAAATCAAGCAGATTAAAAACCATTTCCATATCAGCTAATGTATATTTCAACATTCGATAAATAATGCCAAGAAAGCCTAACGGAATAAATAACTGCAACATCATGGTGTTTACAAGAACCAGGTCACCCAATGTCATCGTTCCATCAATAACACCTTGACCGGCAAAAATCATAATAAATGTTAAGCCAACTGCAATAATTGCACCCTGACCAAAATTTAATATCGACATTGAGGTCTGACTTTTTACTGCAGAATTTTCCCATTCTGATAGTGTCGAGTCATAACGGTTTACTTCAAAATTTTCATTATTAAAATATTTAACTGTTTCATAATTTATCAAGCTGTCTACGGCTTGCCCGTTTGACGTTGAATCTAGCGCATTCATTTTGTGCCTGTAATGCATTCGCCATTCAGTTACAAGCAAGGTAAACACAATATAGATAGAAACAGTAGAAAACGTAATAAGTGCAAACTTAGCCTCATATTGTCCTAGTAAGATAAATGCCACAAGTACAAATTCTGCCAAAGTTGGAACAATATTAAATACCATATAATTAAGTATCTGGCTGATACTATTTGTACCTCTTTCAAGGTCACGTACTATATTTCCAGTCCGTCTTTCCAGGTGGTAACGTAATGAAAGTTTATGTAAATGTATGAGTACTTTGTTCGAGAGACGTCTCATTGCATGATAGCGGACTCGTGAAAAAACCGCGTCACGTACTTCATTAAAGAGAGATCCTGATAAACGAAGAAAACCATAAAGTAAGAACAGGCTGATTGGAATCGCAATAGCACTCTTATCAATTTGGTCGAGGATATCAATAATTTCTTTGAAAACCAGCGGTATACCGACAATAGCAACCTTGGATAATACAAGGCTCAATAAGGCGATGAGGACTCTTCCCTTATATTCCCAAATATAAGGAAATATACGCTTTAAATTACGGATATCTTGTCTTCCACCTTTTGGTGCACTGGTGTATTTAGATTGAAGCATGTGTTCCTCAATGCAGCAGGTAAAGGTGATAAATCATGAAGTAAAAGACATTAATAATATTAGAAATGGTAATTAATGACTAAAAATAAAAGTAACAATAAGATTGCTTCAAGCCTGAGAAGCAAAATGATTTAATTATAGTAACAGCTAGTTTGTTCCTTCAGGTTCAAACCAGCTTAACTTGTCATGCAAAGCAACCACTTCACCTACAATAATCAAGGTTGGTGCTGTTACATTATTTTTTTCTACAATTTCGTGTAATGTATTCAGATCACCGATATGGACTTTCTGTTCTTGTGTCGTACCCTTTTCAACTAACGCTGCAGGAGTTGTAGCTGATAAGCCATGAGTTATTAATTCTTTACATAATTCTTTAACTGTTTGCAGCCCCATATAAAATACAACTGTTTGATTTGGTTGTGCAATGGCATTCCAGTTTAAATCAGTCGTTCCATCTTTAAGATGGCCTGTTACAAACATGCAGGATTGTACATAGTCACGATGAGTCAGGGGAATGCCTGCATACGAGGAACATCCTGCTGCAGCGGTAATACCCGGAACAACCTGGAAATTAATATTCTCTTCTGTAAGTGTTTCGATTTCTTCACCACCGCGCCCAAATATAAATGGATCGCCACCTTTCAGGCGAAGAACTTTTTTACCTTCCTGAGCCAAGCGCACCAGTAGGGCATTTATATTTTCTTGTGGAATAGCATGTTTATTACGCTCTTTACCCGCGTAAATACATTCCGCATCACGCCGAACAAGATCCATCACACCTTTAGAAACCAGTCGGTCATAAACGACCACGTCTGCCTGCTGCATTAAGCGTAAGGCACGAAATGTTAGAAGATCAGGATCACCAGGGCCCGCACCTACGAGATATACTTCACCACGTTCTGCCGGCGCCGCTGCATTTTCAACTGCAGTTTCAAGTAGTTCCCGTGCTGCAGAATCTTTACCAGCGATAAGCGTATCAGCAACAGGCCCCTCTAAAATTTGCTCCCAAAATGTTCGGATTTCAGCACTACTAGAGAACTTACTTTTAACTTTTTCACGGTATGATTCAACCAGTTTAGCTAGTCGCCCATAAGCAGCAGGAATAAATGTTTCTAAACGTGAACGAAGTAAACGTGCTAATACTGGTGATGCACCACCGGTAGAAATGGCAATTTGAACCGGATTTCGATCAATAATTGAGGGCACGATAAAGCTGCATAATTCAGGTGCATCCACGACATTAACAGGAATTCCTCTTAATTTTGACAACGCTGAAATATGGCTGTTAACAGCTTTATCATTTGTTGCAGCAATGACGATTTTACTGGAATTCAAATCCTGGTCTTCAAATTTTCGAGAAATATGTACAATTTCATTACTCTCTTTACGAACAGTCAATTCCTGGCATAATTCTGGAGAAACCACAGTTACCGTTGCACCAGCACGTAAAAGCATAAAAACCTTACGGGAGGCAATATTTCCGCCACCGATTACCATGCAATCTTCGCCTTTGACGTTCATAAAAATTGGTAAAAAATCCACTGTTAATCCTCTAATTTACAAATACTTAAAGCACATATGATACCTATCCTTTAAGGCCGCGTCTTTAGCAATAAAGTAATATATCCACATAATAATTATGGGTTTTTAATTATCTATTATAACCCACTACACTTGTATGCTATTAATGAAAACGGATAGTTTTTGATGGGTACAGAGTAGAAGAGTGGAGATGAAGAGAGATTGACACTTTCTTAAGTCCAGGAACTCTTTTGCTAAAGCCCACTCCCCCTATAAAGAAGAAAATCTTAATTTACTTAATTAAAGCATCGACAGAAAAACCTTCTTTCTCAAGGATTTCTCTTAACTTTCTTAATGCTTCGATTTGAATTTGTCTAACCCGTTCACGTGTGACACCAATACTGTTACCTACCTCTTCTAAGGTAGATACGTCATAACCGTGTAAGCCAAAACGACGGGTAACAACTTCGCATTGTTTATCCGTTAACTGGCCTAACCAGTTTTCAATATTATCTTTAACATCATTGTCTTGTAACAGAACAACAGGATCGATGTTGTTTTCATCAGGAATGGCATCTAGTAAGGATGTGTCCGAATCAGGACCAATCGGACTATCGACTGAAGCAGTTCGTTCGTTTAAACCCAGCATGCGTTTTACATCTTTAATGGGCTTATCAACCATTTCGGCAATTTCTTCTGGACTGGGCTCATGATCCAGAGTTTGTGCCAGGTGCCTTGCTGCTCTTAAATAAATATTAATTTCTTTTACCACGTGAATAGGTAATCGAATTGTACGCGTTTGATTCATGATACCACGCTCTATGGTTTGCCTGATCCACCATGTAGCGTATGTTGAGAAACGGAAGCCGCGTTCAGGATCAAATTTTTCAACAGCACGAATTAAGCCAAGGTTACCCTCTTCGATTAAATCAAGTAATGCTAATCCCCGGTTAAGGTAGCGACGGGAAATTTTCACGACCAGGCGTAAGTTACACTCGATCATTTTTTTACGTGCAGCTTCATCACCTTTTAATAATTTTCTTGAATAATAAACTTCTTCTTCAGCTGTTAATAAAGGCGAAAAACCAATTTCATTAAGATATAGCCGTGTGGCATCAAGCTGGCTGGCTGGTATTGCTCCTGCAGAAAAGTGTTTTTCGTCTTCAGCGACTTCTTTATCTTCAATTTCTTCATTAGCATCATCGTCATCAAGTAACAACACGTCTTCTGATTCAATGATTTCGTCGCTTTCGGCGTTAGTTTTATTATTTTTCTTTTGTTTGTCCGCCATACTTCATTTATAACCCTTTATTAATCGTTAACGTCGCTTTGGTAAGTAACTCATTGGATTTACTGGTTTACCATTACGACGAATTTCGAAATGTAACTTCGTTTTAACCGAACTTGTATTACCCATATCGGCAAGTCGTTGTCCTAACTTTACTTTTTCATTCTCTTTTACAACCACATCCTCAGTATGGGCATAAGCACTGAAATAGGTATCATTGTGTTTTATTATAATCAGGTTACCGTATCCCCTTAAGCCATTGCCACGGTAAACTACGCGTCCTGCTGCTGCAGCCTTTACAGGTTGCCCTTTTCGTCCAATGATATCAATACCACGTCGTCCTGGATCACGAATAGAGAAGGTACTGACTACCTTACCCTGAGTTGGCCATGACCATTTCAGCTCTGAATTAGAAACATAACTTGTTTTATCATCTACAGTTACTCGGTTTTTTACTCGTGGAACACCTGAATTGACTTTTTTCTTTCTTATTTCCGGTCTATCACTCGTTATCGGAACAATACGCAATTTTTGTTTCGGATAAATAGTGTAAGAACGAGAAATTCTGTTCCAGCGTGCAACATCACGATAATCGCGTCCATATTCAAAAGCAATAGAATAAAGCGTTTCACCCGCTTTAACACGATGGTGTGTGACATTATTTTTAGCGGGAGTACTAGAATTACGATTCTTATTTGGTTCATATTGTACAAAACCAGCACATCCTGCATTTAATAAAAGCAAAAGTGATAATAACGAGATTTTAATAAAAGTATCTAGCATTAATTATTTTATAGTTATTGGATCTTATAAATAATATAAGTAAGCACAGCAAGAACCACAACGGCCCAGCCAATCAAATCCATGTATTTATGCAATTTTTTTTCCATACTTTCGCCGCCCCATAACATTAAGCCAGAAACAGCATAAAACCGGGCTCCACGGGCGATAAATGAGATCAAAATAAACGGGATTAAGGCCATAGTTAAGGCCCCAGCTGTCACGGTAAAAAGTTTATAGGGTACTGGTGAAAAACCCGCAATAAAGATAACCCAGATACCCCATTCATTAAACCATGAAAGAATTTTCTGGTATCGGTCCCAGTAGCCAAGCGTATGAAGCCAGGGCTCGAGTAAATCCATGGCCAAATAGCCAAGTAAATACCCCGCCACTCCACCTAAAACGGAGAAAAATGTGGCAATAAATGCAAACTGCCAAGCTTTACGGGGTTGCGCCAAAGACATAGGAGCCAGCATCACGTCAACAGGGATAGGAAAGAATGATGACTCGGCAAAGCTCATTCCAGCCAGGTAGCGGGGAGCATGACGGTGTACAGACCATTTCATCGCGATTTCATACATTCGTGTAAACAAGCGCATTTAGCTACTTCTCCCTAACTAATGGCACAAAGCTCACCATGTCTAAATCTGTTGTATTTAATGCATCACCATCGCGTTCAATGACACTTAGTCGTTGTTGATAACTCGAGCCATGAGGAATAATCAGGCGTCCCCCATCTTGTAATTGCTCAGTTAATTCTGGTGGAATTTCCTCTGGGGCTGCAGTGGCAATAATGCCATCAAAAGGGGCATTTTCTGGCCACCCCCAACTTCCATCACTCAGTAAATAACGAATATTAGTTAACCCTAATATTTTATGTCGATCGCGTGCTTGTTCTAGTAATGGCGCTATACGCTCCACGGTATAAACTTGCTCTACAAAAGGAGCTAAAATCGCAGTCTGGTATCCCGAGCCAGTCCCCACTTCGAGCACCTTCTGTAAGGGCCCTTTTGCCAGCAATAGTTCTGTCATCCTGGCAACAATATAAGGCTGAGAAATGGTCTGACCATGGCCTATGGGTAGCGCAGTATCCTCGTAAGAGCGGCTAGCCAGGGCTTCATCCACAAAGATATGCCTGG
>JAOUOK010000096.1 GCA_029880425.1 Gammaproteobacteria bacterium | reverse complement strand
CTGCTTACCAGCAGGTTAAAAGACAGTAATGGAAAACTTCATACCTCGTTATTACACCAGCTTAATTTAACTTACTCGGTCAGTAATGAATCGGACTTACTTTTTTCATTACAAAAAGCAACGGGCCGCGGCTTAAATTCACTGGCCCAGCCACAGTCGGAATTTGGACATAGTCCAGCCAGTGTTACCCTGCGTTTACGTTTTTATTTTTAAAAAAATTTTTTCTCTACAGGCTTGAATACTATTTCATTGTTAATAAATTGTTATTACTTATTAACACTAGAGGAGAAAAATCATGACTTTAGTACGCTACCAACCATGGAACTCAATGGAACAATTACGTCGTGAGATGGAGCGTTTATTTGAAGGCCACCCTTCTGCTGAAGAAGGAAGTAGTATTGCCACAAGCGATTGGGTTCCTGCTGTTGATATCCAGGAAAATGACAAAGAGTTTTTAATCCATGCCGATATTCCTGGCGTTGATCCTGATGACATTGATGTTCACATGGAAGACGGTATGTTAACCATTAAAGGTGAGCGCGAATCCGAAAGCAAGGAAGAAAAAGAAGGTTACAAACGTATCGAACGTCAACGCGGTTCGTTTTATCGCCGCTTTAGCTTACCCGATACTGCGAATGCCGATAAAATCAGCGCCAAGAGTAAGCACGGTGTGTTAGAAATTACGATACCGAAACAGGAAAAATCACAACCACGAAAAATCGAAGTTAAGTAAATCGCGATTAAGATAGTTTTTTAGTTTGTATCCCACTTACCCCGAGGGAAATATTTTACTGAATATTCTCCCCCGGGTTATTTTTGTAAAATAAAATTACCCCATTTTTTTTGAACTTTTTACCGATAACTTATCTAATAAAAAACCAGGATTATATTAAAAACATAAGAGAGATTTTCATGAACAAGGGATTTACGCAACGCATTACGCTACGGCTACTCAATTTTATATTTATCGGAATTTTATCAACGTCCACTTTTGCCTCTTTACCAGCAGCTGATAGCCAGGGCACTCCCTTACCCAGTCTTGCCCCGATGTTAAAACGCGTTACTCCTGCCGTGGTCAATATCGCCACCTCGGGCACCGTACGTATCCAGGGTAACCCGCTTTTCAACGATCCTTTCTTCCGGCATTTTTTTGATGTGCCATCACAACCACGTGAACGTAAAACACAAAGTTTAGGCTCAGGTGTCATTGTCGATGCAAACAAGGGCTACATCATTACCAATAACCACGTTATTGATAAAGCTGACGTGATTAAGGTGACCTTAAGTAACGGTGAAACTTATGACGCAAAATTAATTGGGACCGATCCCGACAGTGATGTTGCTGTTATCCAGATTAAAGCTGACAACCTGACCGCGGTTCCACTGGGAAATTCTGAAAAACTCAACGTCGGTGACTTTGCCGTTGCTATCGGCAATCCCTTTGGCCTCGGACAAACCGTAACTTCGGGCATCATCAGTGCCATGGAACGCAGTGGCCTCGGCATTGAAGGTTACGAAAACTTTATTCAAACCGATGCCTCGATTAACCCGGGCAACTCGGGGGGAGCACTGGTTGATTTGCGTGGCCAGCTGATTGGAATTAATACCGCTATTTTTTCTAAAAGCGGCGGTAACATCGGTATTGGTTTTGCCATCCCGGTCAACATGGCTTACGACATTATGCAGCAGCTCATTGAGCATGGTGAAGTGAAACGAGGACGGCTGGGTGCCCAGGCCCAGGACCTGACACCAGAACTTGCCCAGGCATTTAATATTCCTTTTCGTCGTGGCGCGGTCGTTTCTCATGTCGATAAAAACTCACCGGCCGATAAAGCTGGTCTTAAACCGGGTGATGTTGTCATCGAGTTAAATGGTAAAGCGGTACGCAATGCTGACATGCTACGTAATGCCATGGGCCTGCTACGCATCGGCCAGTCTGTGCAAATGAAAATATTACGTGACAAGAAAGTTGTCGCGTTAACCGCCACTGTTGCTGAACCGGATATGTCCAGTGAAAGCATTGCCGGTAAAAATTTACACCTGCATTTAAGTGGCACCGAGTTACAAAATATTCAGCCTGACTCAAAACTCTATGGACGTATTGAAGGCGTCATCATTTCTTCTGTTGAACCCGGCAGTCCCGCGGCGCAAACCGGTTTACGCCGCGGTGATATCATTACTTCCGCTAATCGTAAAAACATACGAAATATTACTGAGTTACAAGCTGCGATCAATAATAATAAGAGTCTCCTGATTAATATTCGCCGTGGTAATGGTTCACTGTTTTTATTCCTACAATAAATAAAGCAACTAAGGTTTAACCCTAGGTCCAACCCTTAATTTTTAACTATTTATTATTTAAATATTAAGGTTTGGAATTTTGATCCGATAGTATTAAGCATAAGCATTAAATAGCTCCAAGTACTTATTAATATTACGGAATAAAAAGCATGGCCGAATTAAAAAAAATTCTTTATGTTGAAGATGAACCAGATATTCAAATGATTGCCCGGGTTGCACTTGAAAACGTGGGAGGCTTTGAATTACTGGTTTGCAGCTCAGGAAGTGAAGCCCTGGAAAAAGCCGCTGCCTTTAAACCCGATTTATTTTTACTCGATGTCATGATGCCAGGCATGGATGGACCCACGACCTTGCAAGAATTGCGTAAAATTCCTACTTTATCTGATATACCGGTCATGTTTATGACTGCAAAAGTCCAGCCGCAGGAAGTAGAATTTCTAAAATCACTCAATGTTTGCGATGTTATTGCAAAACCTTTTGATCCGATGGCGTTGGCTACTAATATTCGAAAATCATGGGCAAAAGTGAGTTAAATATCTATTTACCTACTGCGCTAAATAAAACTCTATAAAAAATAACAAGTTAGCTGGCAGCTGACGCTATATATCACTACTTTAGAGCCAGGATCATATAAAAAACTCCGTTTTAGCTACCCTGTTTTTAGACGGGCTAGCTAGACCTGTTCCACCTTTTCATATCAATCTATGCCCTCATAAATTACCCTATTTTTCGACGAATCAAATTGTATTGTATAGTGCTTGCCACAATTATTTTGCTTACTAAATTATAGTACTTTAAGCAGGTTGAGCTGCAGCGATTCTTTGCTACAACCTCATCCAGCAAGAGTCATTAATTTAGAATTTTTAACTATATAACTGCCCAACCGGGCCGTTAGATGCGAGGAAGAAAACATGATTAAACCAGTAGGTTCCGATGAGTTGCAACCGCGCTTCGTCTATGACGTTGCCGAGCACGATAAATTAAGCAAAGAAGCTGAATCTTTACCTTCAGTTGTGATCAGCTCACAAGCAGCCGGTAATGCCGTCATGATGGGTGGTGGCTACTTCAACCCGTTAAAAGGTTTCATGAACGTTGCTGACGCTATGGGCGCAGCAGAAAAAATGACCTTAACTGACGGTTCTTTCTTCCCGGTTCCGGTTATGTGCTTACTAGACAATGCTGACGCTATTGGTGATGCGAAACGTATCGCCTTACGTGACCCTAACGTGGATGGTAATCCTGTTATCGCCATTATGGACGTAGAAGCCATAGAACAAGTTTCTGATGATCAAATGAAAATCATGACAGAGAAAGTTTACCGTACAACTGATCCGGAACATGTTGGTGTTGCTGCATTTAACAGCCAGGGTCAGACAGCTGTTTCAGGTCCAATCCAGGTCTTAAACTTCAGCTACTTCCAGACAGAATTCCCGGATACTTTCCGTACCGCGGTTGAAATTCGTAATGAAATTTCAGAACACGGCTGGAAAAAAGTTGTGGCATTCCAGACACGTAACCCAATGCATTTAGCACACGAAGAACTGTGCCACATGGCAATGGAACGTTTAGGTTGTGATGGCCTGGTGATTCACATGTTACTGGGTAAACTGAAAAAAGGTGATATCCCTGCACCGGTTCGTGATGCTGCTATTCGTAAAATGGTTGAAGTGTACTTCCCACCAAACAGCGCAATGGTTACCGGTTACGGTTTTGACATGCTTTATGCGGGTCCTCGTGAAGCGGTATTACATGCTTACTTCCGTCAAAACATGGGCGCAACACACTTCATCATTGGTCGTGACCATGCAGGTGTAGGTGACTACTATGGTGCCTTTGATGCGCAAACCATCTTCGAAGATGAAGTACCAAAAGGTGCATTAGAAATTGAAATGTTCATGGCTGATCACACAGCATGGTCTAAGAAGCTCAATAAAGTGGTGATGATGCGTGAAGTAGACGATCATGAAAAAGATGACTTTGTACTGCTTTCAGGCACAAAAGTTCGTGAAATGTTGGGTAACGGTGAAGCGCCACCTAAAGAGTTCTCACGTCCAGAAGTGGCTAAAATCTTAATTGACTACTATCAAAGCCTCTAAGCTATCAACATTAGCTAAAATAAAGAATCCCACTCTAAAGTGGGATTTTTTTTATGTATAAATAAAGTTAAGCTCGGTTTAGTCGTTATAAGTAATTCAATTATATTTTAAAAATGAGGTTCACAATGTTTCACGGTATCAGTCATGTTGATTTACAGGTTACTAACCTTGAGCAATCACGCCTATTCTGGAACGAAGTCATTGGCTTTGAAATCAAGTCCCAGGGGGAAGGTTATGCTGAGATTGATTCAGGAAACGTGGCGATTCGTTTAATCGAAGTCCCTGCGATTGAACAAACATCCACTATTCGCCTCTGTGTAGCTAATGTTACTGATAGTTACCAACATTTAGTCAAGGCAGGTGCAATATCACGTTATGAACCTTTAAAAACACCTGAACTGGAAAAAATTGCTTGTGTCACCGATCACAATGGCCATTCAATTATTCTCTGGCGTACCTTATCTGAGGATGAATGGGATTTTGTACCCGAGCTTCCAAAAACCGGGGAATGGTATCCCGATGCAGAAAAGTTATTAGTGAATTTACTCTCACATGTTCCTGCCTTTTTTCGCATGCTTGCCAGGCGAAAAGTCACCCGGGTCGTAGAAGGACTGGCTAACGAAGAACAGAGTGCTGTCACACGTGAACATGTTATCAAAGGCTATATTACTGCCTCGGCAAAGGTCACCCGTTCACGCTTAGTTGCGCCCTTGCAAGCGGAAGGCATTAACCCTGAAGACTACCAGGCTGAATTTGATTACGAGTAAAAGTCACTAAGTGACTATTTTACATCGTAAATAAAAAATCCCGCTCTAGAGCGGGATTTTTTTGTCCTTGTAAAACCTTGAAATTAAGGCTTCTTAGGCGTTTGGTATGGCACTTCTTTTTGGAAGCTTTTCCATTCAGTCGTGTAACCAATAACAAACTGTCCAGGAACAGGTTCATTCTGAGTAGTTGTTACATACTCTGTTACGCCTTGAGGTACTTTAGGACGACAAAAAGGCTTATTGTCACTCATTATCTTAACTCCTTACTGGTTTTAATTAATTGCGGGAGGAATAAAACATCTCTGCCAGCCCCTCCCAAAAAAACTGACTGAATTATACTACTTAGCGCGTGTAATGTCCCTTTCTTGTCACGTGCCTTACACCCCCCTGGGGGTTCTCAACATCACCCTCGTAACGAGGAATGATGTGAATATGTACATGGTGAATACTCTGCCCGGCTGCCTGACCAATATTGACGCCAATATTATAGCCATCTGGACTGAATTCCTCGTCGAGGAGCTTCTTTTCCTCGTTAATCAGTGCCATACAAGCGGCCACCTCTTCCGCTGTCAGCTCAAAAAAACTGGCGACATGGCGTTTCGGGATAACCACCGTGTGCCCTGGGCTCGCGGGGTAGGAATCCCGGCAACTATATACAAGCTCATGCTCCAGGGAGACGCCCTTGGCGTCTGTGCAAAACAGGCATGGATTATTTGGGTCGCGTTTTTTTTCTTGCTTTTCCAATTTTTCCTGGCTCAACTAACTTCAATACCCTGTTTTAAACTTACACCCTTTACGGCCAAAAGCAGCCATGAATCGGACTATTCTCACATCTTTTAAACGAAAAACATAATAAATAGTTAGCCATCCTCCCTAAAAAAACTTAATACGGTAAATTTTTAACTGGCACGCTATAATCCCGCCTCTTAATGATTATTTGCTTACGAGGACATTATCTTGGCACCGAATAAAGGACGGGCTTTTTTCGCCCTGGTTGGCTATCACTTCAATCCGGATCAAATCACACAACTGCTGGGGTTAGAGCCCACCTCAACCAATGATGCCGGAGCCAGAGCAGGTACCCTGGATAAGCCAGTTATAAGCTCATGGGAGTTCTCAACCGCCACTATTACTTCTGAAACTGAAGATATGGATATTTACAAACTCATCGATGATGAAATTCTAAAAAAAATTGAGCCGGTTAAGGAAAAAATTATAGAAGCATGTAAAAGCCTCAACCTGTCACCGAGGATTGGGGTTGTACTGACCTTATCTGTTGATAAAGATGAAACCACCCCGGATGTCGGTTTTGGTTCACGCGTGATCAAATTTTGCTCTGAAGTTGGGGCATTTATTGACATAGATTATAAGCTGTCAGAGCGAATTTAATATTCGCTCGTCCCCCTGCCCTGAATCAGAGCTAATAATAAGGGGGAAGCCGGAGAGTACTAAAGAGTAGCGGCTTGTTGC
>JAOUOK010000095.1 GCA_029880425.1 Gammaproteobacteria bacterium | reverse complement strand
TAAGTATATTAACTTAAGTTAATATACTTACCCGTTGACAACTGTGTATATACACTTATAATATGCGTGCATATGCACACTAGAGGTAGGTATGAATACAGAAATCGAAAGCGATGTACCTGATTGCATTAATATGCAAATACTACGCGCAAGTCACTATGTATTAAAAACATATGATGATGCCTATCGTGAACTGGGTGTGCGGGCCACGCAAATGCCAGTTGTCGGTTTAATCGCGCGGCAAGGTCCAATAACAATTCGCCAGGTTGCTGAGGAAATGGAATCTGAACGAAGTGTGATGAGTCGAAAATTACAGGTAATGGAAAAAAATGGCTGGATTGCCGAGGATCCTGAAACAACAGGGAAAGAAAAGTCATTTATCCTGGCTGAAAAGGGTCGTGCGTTAATTGAGCGGGTATTACCGGTTAAGTATGAAGTACAGCAACGAATTTTAAATAAACTAAGTAGTGAAGAAAGAGCGTTATTACTTAATTTATGTACAAAGTTGAAACAAGAGTAATTTAATCGGGCCGGTCTAACACGGCAGTCCCGTTTTAGAATTTAATACGTATATACATATTATGTATAAATTTATAAATATTTATAAATAATGGAGAAGTAAAAAATGTTTGGATTTAATCAGCCTGCTTATTCACTGGAATGTCCTGAAGCGCGTGAAATGGTCGCGAATGGTGCGCAACTTGTTGATGTTCGTTCACCACAGGAATATGCAATGGGGGCTATTCCAGGATCTTTAAATCTTCCCTTGCAGGCAATTTATGCTGCTGAACAACATCTGGATAAAACTAAGCCCGTTATTCTATATTGTGCTAGTGGTATGCGTAGTGGCCAGGCTTTAAATGTGCTGTCGCAAATGGGTTTTGATGCAGTGCATAACCTGGGTTCGATTAATAAATATGTTTCCTGTTAAGTATTTTTTAGTTGTGGAAGTTCATGTTTTAAACGTGTTGTAAAAATTTAAAAAGGAGTCACAAAGACTCCTTTTTTTATGAATGTATTTTATTTGCAGCTTTATATTCCAGGGGTATGTTGAGGGTAAAACAGGATCCTTTTCCCGGTGAACTTTTTATATCAAGTGTTATGCCTAAAATTTTAATCAGGTGATCAGTTAAACTTAAGCCTAAACCGGTACCACCAAATTTACGTGTGGTTGAGGAGTCCGCCTGAACAAAGGGTGTAGAAATTTCTTTAATTTGCGCAGATGTCATACCTATTCCCGTATCAGAAACGAAGATTATTATGTTGTTTGCATGACGTTCAGCTTTAATATCGATGACACCATGTGATGTAAATTTTGCAGCATTGCCAATAATATTAAATAAAATTTGCTTTAACTTTGTATAGTCAGATTTAATTGAACCAAGATTTTCATTGGCATTATAATTTAGCTTATTGTGATTTGATTTGATAAGCGTTTGCGAGGTTAAAACAATATCATCAAGTAAGTTATATACCTGAATGGATTCAACATACACTTCCATTTTCCCGGATTCAATCTTGGATAAATCAAGCACATTATTAATTAAAGAAAGAAGATGTTTTGCGGCACGGGTAATTTTATCAGCATCATCAGAGATATCTTTTATATTATGATCATTGGCTTCTTCATTAATTAATTCACTGTAACCAATAACTGCATTTAGAGGAGTACGTAATTCGTGGCTCATATTGGCAAGAAATTCGGTTTTAGCCTGGTTTGCTGCTTCAGCTTTTTCAAAAGCTATGTTTGCATCACGAAGTAATTTTTTATTTTCAATCATTAACTTGATGGAACTTGAAATACTTTCATAATGGGTATGAGCAAGAACAACAATAGAAATGACAAATATAAAAAGAACTTCAAGTGCGTTATAGCCAAAGAGTTTTACGATATCACCGTAAAATAATTGTGCAATCATACCGGGTAACATCATTGGCAACATAAAGGAAAGGTAGATACGATAAATCATCCCGGTCGTACCAATGGCACCGGCAGCCATGCCACATATGATAATAAAAGCAAAAAACTGCATATCAACAGTAGAATGTTGAGCAAGTATGAACGGCAACATACCCCATGACGTGCCGTGCACGAAAGCTTCCAGTTGGTAAAAAAGTATGAATCGTGTTGCACTTTGTGTTGTTATTGGGGTGTGGTGTACAAGGTACATCCAGATAAGTAAATAAATATTAATTGTAGCAATGGTTACAATCCATACTGAAATCCAGAAATGATCAACAATCCCATAGACTTTGTAGATAATAAAAACCAGCACGGCAATGGTTGCAGCAAAAGCGGGGTAAGATTGTTTTAGTAAAAGCGATAACTGTTCGATGGGGAGTTGCTTTTCTAATTCTAGTTCTGTTTCAGCGATAAACATATTTGCTGTTATTTAAAGTCCCTGTTGTACTGACCGAAAAAGGTATTTTTGGAAAAATGTCCTTTTACTGAGTCAGGGTAAGTAGTCATCATGACTCGAATCTAAGCAAGTGATGTGATAATAATTTTATCGGTAGGCAGGAAAAATACTTAAGTATTTCAGATGATTTTAGTCATGTATGAACTATACTTTTCATCTTTGCCCCTTGCGCAGAGTAGGGTTACTTTATTACAATACGCTGATATTGTTATATTCTCGGAGTGTTTTACTCAGGTATTTTTTAGCAATACCTTTTATTGAGCCCTCCAACTTCAATAAAATTTTTAAATTCAACTTAAATAAAGAGGCGAGCATGGTTGCATCATCTGCCCCGGTGGAACAGTACAACTACGATATCGTTCGTAAGTTTACGATTATGGCCCTGGTATGGGGTGTACTCGGTATGACAGCAGGCGTATATATTGCGTCGGAACTGACATGGCCGTTTTTAAATTTCAACATTCCTGAGATTACTTTTGGACGCTTACGTCCTGTTCATACAACGCTAGTAATTTTCGGTTTTGGTGGTAGCGCGTTATTTGCAACATCTTATTATGTTGTGCAACGTACCTGCCAAACGCGTTTATTCAGCGATGGAATGGCGAACTTCACTTTCTGGGGCTGGAACCTTTCGGTAGGCCTTGCTGCAATCAGTTACATGCTCGGTTACACACAGGCGCGTGAATACGCAGAAATGGTTTGGCCAATCGATTTACTTATCGCGGTAACCTGGGTTGTTTACCTGGTTATTTATGTAATGACTTTACGTAAACGTAGCCAGCCACATATCTATGTTGCAAACTGGTTCTTTATTGCCTTTATCCTGGCAACTGCCCTGTTACACATCTTTAATAATATGGCTGTACCTGTTCATATGTTCAGCCTGGAGTCGTACAGTTTACATGCCGGTGTTCAGGATGCAATGACACAGTGGTGGTACGGTCATAACGCGGTAGGTTTCTTCTTAACGGCAGCTTTCCTCGGTATGATGTATTACTTTATTCCAAAACAAGTGGGTCGCCCGGTTTATTCTTACCGTTTATCAATCATCCATTTCTGGGCATTAATCTTCTTATATATGTGGGTGGGTGGTCATCACTTACACTGGACTGCATTACCAGACTGGGCCTCTACACTGGCAGCAGGCTTCTCTATCCTGTTATTAATGCCATCATGGGGCGGCATGATCAACGGTATCATGACACTTTCAGGTGCATGGGATAAGTTACGTACAGACCCAATTATCCGTTTCATGATTGTTTCTTTATCCTTCTACGGTATGTCGACTTTCGAAGGACCATTAATGTCGCTTAAGAGTGTAAATGCATTGTCACACTACACTGACTGGACTGTCGGCCACGTACATTCAGGTGCGTTAGGTTGGGTTGCCATGGTGAGCTTTGGTTCTTTCTATCATTTAATTCCACGTTTATGGGGAACCAAAATGTACAGCGAGAAACTGATTTTTGCTCACTTCTGGTTAGCAACGATTGGTATCGTTCTCTACATTGCAGCATTGTGGGTTGCAGGTATCGGTCAGGGTCTGATGTTACGTGGCTTTGATGAGTACGGTAACCTGGCTTACACATTTATCGAATCTGTAAGTTTCCTCTATGAACCATATGCTGTTCGTGCATTTGGTGGAGCACTGTTCTTAACGGGTATTTTGCTGATGTTCTATAACACAATGATGACCATCCGTAAGTCTAAAAAAGAACAGGCTGAAATTGATGCAAAAGTTGCCGCCAAGCTGGCAAATGCCTAATTAACCGGAGATTTAATTAATGAAGCATGAATCTATAGAAACTAATGCCGGCTTGCTAATCGTACTGACACTTATCGTGATCAGTATCGGTGGCCTGGTAGAAATCGTTCCATTGTATTTCATCGAAAGTACAATTGAAAAAGTAGAAGTTGAGGGTAAAGAAACAATTCACCCTTACTCACCTCTTGAATTACGTGGTCGTGATATTTATCAACGTGAAGGTTGTTATACCTGTCACTCACAAATGATTCGCCCGTTCCGTGATGAAGCATTACGTTATGGTCACTATTCATTAGCAGCAGAATCAAAGTTTGATCACCCGTTCCAATGGGGTTCAAAACGTACTGGTCCTGATCTTGCTCGTGTTGGTGGTAAGTACTCAAACGAATGGCATGTGCAACACCTGATTGCACCTCGTTCGGTTGTTAAAGAATCAATCATGCCAAACTACCCATGGTTAATGAAATCATTAAACTATAAAAATGTGCGTGACCGTATGCGTGCATTGAAAATGGTAGGTGTTCCTTATTCTGAAAATACAGCGGAATATGAAGCAAACGTAAAACGTTTTGGTGAAGACGTTGCTAAGAACCTGGATATTCTTCGTGCAGAAGAAAATCTTTTAGCTCAGGCAGCCAGCGGAAATTACGACGGCAAAGCTGATGACGTTACTGAAATGGATGCGATTGTTGCATACCTGCAGTTGCTAGGAACAATGGTTGATTTCAGCAAATTTGACGATGGTCATTTTGCAGACTTCCGTTAATTCGTTTAAGGACTTAGGGTAAATCACTATGTTTGAATGGCTTAGCTGGTTTACTCATATGGAAAATACCAAGCCGTTTGTGTTGGTACTGTTTACGGTTACATTTGTATTAATAATACTTTATGTTTTTTCAAATCGTAACCGTAGCAAGCGGCTTGAGTCTTACAAGAATATTCCGTTCGACGATGAAGATGAGAACGGGCAGAGTAAGGATATAAAAAATGAGCAGTGAAAAAAGTAAACCTACTGTACAGACAACTGGCCACGCGTGGGACGGTGATTTACAGGAATTTAATAATCCATTACCAACATGGTGGTTATGGACATTCTATGCAACAGTTGTTTTTGCCATTATTTACTGGGTTCTTTACCCGGCATGGCCTGTGGGCGGCAGCTACACGAAAGGTATGATGAATGACATCACATACACCACGGCTGATGGTAAAACTAAAACCACTCACTGGAATACGCGAGCTTTATTATTAAAAGAAATGCAAATTGCACGTGAAGAGCAGGCAGAATATTTAAAAGATATTAATGCCTTATCATTTGAACAAATCCGTTCAAAACCTGAGAAAAGTGCATTTGCTAACTCAATGGCTAAAGTATTGTTTGCTGATAACTGCGCAGCTTGTCACCAGTCAGGCGGCGATGGTGTAATGGGGCGTTACCCTAACCTGTTAGATGATGCATGGTTGTGGGGTGGTAGCTTTGACAAGATCCAGGAAACGATTGCAAATGGTCGTACCGGTTCTATGCCAGGTTTTAAAGCCAGCTTATCGACAAAGCAAATTTCTGATGTTTCAGATTACGTTTTAAGTTTATCGGGTAACGAAGCTGATGCCGCTGCAGTTAAACGTGGTCAGGCTATATTTTCTGGTCAGGGTGGTTGTGCAGCATGTCACGGTGCTGATGCAAAAGGCCAGGATTTCATGGGCTCAGCTAACTTAACAGATAAAATCTGGACCATTGCTGATGTGTCTGGTGCTGAAACTGCAGCTGCTAAAAAAGAAGCTGTAATGAATGTTGTTAAAAATGGTAAAACCCGTGTCATGCCTGCATGGAAAGGTCGTTTATCAGCAACAGAGATTAAGATATTGACGTACTACGTTCACCAATTAGGTGGTGGTAAATAAATTCACGAAAATTGCGGAGCCAGATAACGGCGTTAATAATCCATTCAAAATGCGCACTTACTATATGTAAGCTGCGCTTTTTCATGAATTATTGCCTTGTTCTCTGGTTCCTCACTGTCCGTGAAAGTTATTTATATTTTTAAGGGGGGATGTGCATTTTGTGTGTACATCCTCTTTTTAGTCTCTGCGAAAAGGTTTCCGTCGTGAAATTAGTGGAATTTAAGTTGAAAAATAAATTGGGCGTGACAAGAGCACATTAGTGATGTCAGATCATTTATATCAACAGCGTATTGAGATCTATCCTCGCTCGGTTAAAGGACGTTACCGTTCATTAAAAACCGCTATCCTCTTTCTTGCCTATTCTGTTTACTTTCTATTGCCCTGGTTACGCTGGGAGCGGGAAGTGGGTTCAAACCAGGCCGTGTTATTTGATATCGAAGGCCGACGTTTTTATATTTTTGACCTTGTTGTTTATGCGCAGGATATATTCTGGCTCGCGGGTATCCTGGTTATTGGCGCATTATTATTGTTTTTTGTTGCCGGCCTTGCTGG
>JAOUOK010000094.1 GCA_029880425.1 Gammaproteobacteria bacterium | reverse complement strand
ACAACAACCTAAACGTGTTGCCGTAGTGGGTGCCGGTTATATCGCGGTTGAGCTTGCGGGTGTGCTCAACGGCCTGGGTAGCGAGGTATCGATGTTATTACGCCGTGAACATTTCCTTGGCAGCTTCGATGCCATGCTGCGTGAAACATTAATGGAAGACATGATTAATGCCGGCGTAAATTTAATGACCCGCATTAATGTTGAACGCATTGATAAAAATGAAGACGGAACATTAACCGTTCATTGCCAGGGTGGTATTGTGCTGGAAAATCTTGATGCACTTATTTGGGCCATTGGTCGTGCACCTAACACGGCTCCCCTGAGCCTGGATGCTGCAGGGATTAACTCTACTGATCAGGGTTATATCCCTGTTAATGAATTCCAGGAAACCAATGTCAAAGGTGTTTACGCGGTGGGTGATGTTATTGGTGAAGCCCAGCTTACACCCGTGGCAATAAATGCAGCACGTCGTTTATCAGATCGCTTGTTTAATAATATGCCGGACCGAAAACTCGACTATACAAATATTCCCACCGTGATGTTCAGTCACCCGCCTATTGGCACAATGGGATTAACCGAAGAACAAGCGCGTATAGAACATGGCGATGCGGTACGTGTATACCAGACCAGTTTTACCGCGATGTATCATGCTTTAGTTGAACACAAGCAACAAACAGCAATGAAGTTAGTCTGTGTTGGTGCACAGGAAAAAGTCGTGGGCATTCATATTATTGGTAAGGGTGCAGATGA
Organism: Gammaproteobacteria bacterium; assembly: GCA_029880425.1. Classification (GTDB taxonomy): domain Bacteria; phylum Pseudomonadota; class Gammaproteobacteria; order UBA6429; family Thiohalophilaceae; genus JAGLTQ01. The sequence continues at coordinate 5,896 of JAOUOK010000094.1, read as the reverse complement.
GATGTTACAGGGTTTTGGTGTTGCCATTAAAATGGGCGCAACCAAGAAAGACTTTGATAATGTTGTTGCGATACACCCAACCAGCTCAGAAGAACTGGTTACGATGCGTTAAATAGCGCGTTATAAATAGCAATAAAAGTACAGCAGGATAAAACCTGCTGTATTTTTATTTTTTCAACTGGGACTTTTTAATAAAATTCCTGGCACGTTTCACTTTATTAATACAATTTGGATATTTTCCAAATTCATATTGAATAGATGCCCCGGTAAGTAACGTTGCCGCCTTGGAATATTCCACCGTACCGGAAAAACCTCTCGCCTTGGCAAAATCCAGTTCCTTGTTTGCTTTTTTTAGCAGGTACTGGCACTGACGCGCAGCAGGACTTTCTGGATTAGTCTGGCAACCTGCAATCAGAAACAAAGAAAGAATAATGGCATAGGATACTATTTTCATAATAAATCACCTTCTTTTACATATATCTAAACCATGTCTAGTTTAGCACCAGCATCATTAAAAATGCTGGTACTGCATCATAAATACGCTATAGTTTTCATATGACAATACGCAGCTTTGAAGATAAACAACCAGATATTCACCCGACAACATTTGTTGATGAAACAGCCCTCGTTTTAGGTGATGTACGGATTGGTGAAAATTGCTCAATCTGGCCTATGACCGTTATCCGCGGTGATGTTAATTCTATCCGTATAGGGAACAATACCAACATACAGGATAACTCGGTTCTTCATGTTACCCATGACGGACCGTACAACCCCGGCGGCTATGATTTAAAAATTGGCCATAATGTCACCGTTGGCCACCGCGTAATTTTACATGGCTGTCATGTCGGCGATTCCTGTTTAATCGGCATGGGTGCCACCATAATGGATGGGGCAGTGATTGAACCAGGTACGCTTATTGGGGCGGGCTCACTGGTTACACCTGGTAAACAACTGGAATCAGGTTACTTATGGGTCGGCAGCCCGGTTCGGAAAGTCAGAAAATTAAGTGATGAAGAAATTGAGTCCATAGAATACTCAGCATTGAATTATGTAAAGCTTAAGAACAGGTATAGTCATTAATGCCATTTACCCGGATAAAAATTATAAGCGCCTTACTTTTTGTTGTTTTTGCTTTATATATGTTCCTGTTTTTCAGAACATACATTATTGAAAAGCAACATGAGAGTCTCGAATCAAACATAATTAACACCCAGCAATATATAAAAAAATCTATTGATTTTGTCATATCTGAAAAAAAACAATTTTACATACAATCATCCAGGATTATATTTAATGACAAAAATGTATTGCGCACATTAAAAAATAAAGACAGGAATAATTTCTATAAAACTATTATGCCTTACTATGACCAGCTAAAATTAAGGGATGAAAATTTTTGGGGGCTACATATTATATTTCCTGATAATTTATCTTTTATCCGGGTACATAAGCCACATGTTCCTGACGATCTAATTACAAAAGGTAAAAAACCACTCATTGACCATGTAAACGAAACATTTCACTCAGTAACAAGTTTTGGTGCAGGAAAATTTGGTTACTTTTTACGTGTCGTCACACCCATTTTCTCATTAGATAAACACTATTTAGGCGCGGCTGAATTCAGTATAAATGTCGATTCTTTAACTCAACATATTAAAAAGCAGTTTGGTTACGAGGCTCTTTTTTTAATTAATAATATTCAAAATAAAAAATTCTTATCTGAGCTGGCAAAGACAAAAAATAACTTAGCTATATTTAAATCTACTAATACTCAATTATTTAGCTATTTTGATCCCACTAATAGATTGCATTCACATGGTAAAACCGTGCATGAACATTTTGATTACCAGGGTAAAAGTTACAGTACCTTCTCTATTAATTTGAGTAACACAGCAACCTTAGTTGTAGCCTTTGATATAAGCGCTATTATAAACAGTCAACTACAGTTCCATAAATACATAACAACCCTTATTATTTTTGTTATTTTGATATTCCTTATTATCTGGTTTTTTGCCACGCTACTTTATATAAAACACGAAAAGCAGATCGCCAACGAATTACAAAGATCGCATGACATAATGAGTGATAATGTTATTTATTCTTATACCGATCTAAAGGGTAAAATAATAGATGTTAGCGATGCATTTTGTAATATATCTGGGTATACAAGAAAAGAATTAATTGGTTCAAATCACAATATTCTAAGCCACCCGGATACCACGGATACGACGTATAATGACTTATGGCACACCATAAAAAATAACAAAATATGGAAAGGTGAAGTAAAAAACCTGCGTCCTGATGGCAGTTACTACTGGGTGGAATCAACCATTTCACCACGATATGACAGCAATAATAATAAACTTGGTTATATGTCGATCCAGACAAACATCAGCGATAAGAAAATAATTGAAACCAACTCTATTACTGATGGGCTATGTAATGTCTATAACCGTCGCTATTTTGACGAAATCTTTCCTAAGTTAATTAATATCGCAAAAAGAAATAATGAAAAACTCTGTTTATTAATTCTCGACGTTGATTACTTCAAGCAGTATAACGATTTATATGGGCACCAAATGGGAGATAATGTTTTAAAACTTATTGCATCAACCTTAAAAAAATCACTTAAAAGACCGGATGATTATTGCTTCCGACTCGGCGGAGAAGAATTTGGTATGATTTTCAAAGCCAATGATAGTGATCGGTCTTTAAATTTCACCAACAAGTTAAAGGAAAATATCAAAGCATTAAAAATAATTCATAGCGGCAGTGATATCAGCAATTACATAACGGTTTCAATTGGTATGGTATGCAAACCAGCAATTGATATTCACAATGCCGATGAAATATACAAAGAAACAGATGACTTACTTTACCAGGCGAAAAATTCTGGCAGGAACAGGGTTAAAAGTAATCTAATTTTTCCTTTGCAATAAAAAAATGAAAATTAGTTTTTATAGCAGCCAACCCTATGACATTACTTTTTTTGAAAATGTAAATAAAAACTATCGGCATGAACTTTTTTTTCATGACTATGCATTAAATGAAGATACTGTTGACCTGGTAAAGAATGTCAGCTGTATCTGTGTTTTTGTGAATGACCGGTTAACTGCGGCTGTACTTGAAAAACTCTACTCAAATGGCGTGCGCTTAATAGCACTGCGTTGTGCCGGATTTAATAATATTGATGTAGTCACCGCAGATAAGCTGGGAATTACCGTGGTGCGTGTCCCTTCTTATTCACCTGAGTCTATAGCTGAACACTCAGTGGGATTAATGTTGAGTTTAAGCCGGCACATTCATCGTGCTTATAACCGTGTACGCGAAAGTAATTTTTCTCTAAATGGATTACTCGGCTTTGAATTACACAATGCCACCGTTGGTATTATCGGTACCGGTCAAATCGGTACAGCACTGGCAAAAATTTTAACCGGCTTTGGCAGCAAGGTAATTGCTTATGATCCTTATCCAGGTGATGAATGTATTTCACTGGGCGTTAAGTATCTCGATTTTAATAACCTCTGCCAGCAGGCAGATGTCATCAGCTTACATTGTCCACTCACAGCCGACACCCATCACCTTATAAACAGTGAAAGTCTGCAAAAAATGAAACCCGGCGTAATGTTAATAAATACCAGCCGCGGTGCAGTTATTGATACCGAGGCCGTAATTAACTATTTAAAAAATGGACACATTGGTTATCTTGGTCTTGATGTATACGAGCAGGAAGAAAATCTCTTTTTTAAAGACTTGTCAGATCAAATTATTTCCGATGACCTGTTTGAGCGGTTACTCACATTTCCTAATGTTCTTATTACTGGGCACCAGGCCTTTTTTACTGAGCAGGCATTAACCAATATTGCCGATACAACATTAAAGAATGTCCAGCGCTTTGAAAAAAATACTCCCTGCCTGCACTGTTGTCATCTATAAATGATGCTACCGCCTGATTTCTTCTGCCAAGATGCCTGTAAGGTTGCGCAGGCGTTAATAGGTAAAATTATTCGTCGTAAATATAAACAGCAATGGCTTGCTGCACGCATTATTGAAACTGAAGCGTATTATCTCAATGACAAAGCCAGTCACTCTTCACTGGGTTATACCGAAAAACGTAAAGCCATGTTTATGCCACCGGGTACTATATATATGTATTACGCCAGGGGACATGCTTCCCTGAATATCAGTTGTGGTAACAAGGGAGATGCCGTGTTGATAAAATCTGCTTTTCCCTTTGTCGACAAACTCTCTCCGCAGAACAATATTAAAACCATGCAACAACTTAACCCTGAAAAAAATGGGATGACACGTTCAATAGAAAAACTGTGCGCAGGCCAAACATTGCTATGTAAAGCACTTGAGTTAACAGTAAGCGAATGGGATCAACAGCAGTTTGATACTCAGCACTTTTATATTGATGACATTAATTATATCCCGGGACAAATCATTCAGACCACGCGTTTGGGCATACCCTTAGATCGCGATGCTCATCTGCATTATCGTTTTATTGATTATGATTATGCACAATACAGCACGAAAAACCCTTTAACTAAAAGGGATAATATGGCAGGTTACGATTACATCTTAGTGTAATTACTGGATATTGAACTTTAAATAGTGAGTATTTATTAGTATTTTGTAGTCTCTGTATTACAAAAGATTTTTCCATTCTCAAAATGTGACGCAATTCACATAGAATTAGTCTACGAATTCCGTTTATCAACTACAATCACCTTAGTCACAAGATCTTTTTACCTATATTTTATAAGTTATTTTGGAGATAACAATGAAAAAAGTCTCACTAGCCTTTGGGCTCACCGTGTTTTTATTACAACCTATATTTGTTTCAGCGGAAGAAACTTGTGTCGAATTAAATGCCCCAGTAACCTCAGTTGCTGATTTTGACGGCAATGGCATTGTTAATGGACAAGATATTGCCATGCTCGCTAAAGCCATGCGTAAAAACAAGGGAGGTTCTTCTTATGTGCCCATGTTTGATCGTAATGCTGATGGTGAAGTAGATAATATTGATTTATTTAAAGCTACTCGTGATATGAAGAAAAAGAGTACAGCAGAAGATCAAAAACTTGCTACGATAAGTCTTAAAGTTATTGAAGGCACTTATACATGTACCAAAGCAAACCGGAAACCTGTTATTCAGGAGCCAGCGCCTCTTCCGCTCTCTCCACTTAACGGACCTGCTCCTTCAGTTTAAAATATTTATAAATAATAAATATATTAAGCAAAAAAGGCTGACATTCTTGTCAGCCTTTTTTTTAAACTAATATCTTGCTAAACCAATTCTGAGCATTGCTTTTTAATTACGTTCATTTTTTCAAACTTACATATAGGTATTTTTCACCACGCATATTGTGAACGTGTTAACACAAAAGAAATATCTGTTCTTAAAATGTGATCTAATTAACATAATTTTTATCCACTTAATTTTATTTCTACTAATATGTCTTCCAACACAAGAAAATTCTGCCCATATTTATGTTGATTTGGAGATAATGATGAAGAAAGTCCCACTAACCTTTGCGCTCACTGTATTTTTATTACAACCTGTATTTGTTTCAGCGGAAGAAACTTGTGTCGAATTAAATGCCCCAGTGACTTCAGTTGCTGATTTTGATGGTAATGGTGTTGTTAATGGAAAAGATATAGCCATTCTCGCTAAGCAATTGCGTAAAAATAAACGTATTGAACGACGCAATCGTGCTATTGAAAGATCTAATTCACGTCATTCAAGACATCACCGAGGTTTTAAACATTCAAAATCCCGCCATTCACGCGAACCACAGGAAGTAGTATATGTGCCCATGTTTGATCGTAACGCTGATGGTGAAATAGATAATATTGATTTATTCAAAGCTACACGCGATATGAGAAA
>JAOUOK010000093.1 GCA_029880425.1 Gammaproteobacteria bacterium | reverse complement strand
AGAAGGGTTCTGATACATGGCGCTGCAAAGAATGTCATGGCTGGGACTACAAAGGTGTAAAGGGTGCCTACGCAAAAGGCAGCCACCACACTGGCATTAAAGGTGTACAGGACGCACAAATGATGTCTGTTGATGAAGTTATTACTGTCTTAAAAAATAAGACGCACGCTTTTGACAAGGTAATGTCCACTAACGCATTACAGCAAGTGGCAAATTTTATTAAAAATGGGCAGGTTGATATTGAATCTTACCTGGATAAAAAAACATTATTAGCCGATGGCAATAAAAAACGTGGTAAAGTTTTTTTCCAAAAGAACTGCAAGGAATGTCATGGCAGCGATGGTAAAAATATTAATTTTAAAACAGCTTCAAACCCTGAATTTTTAGGCACCGTGGCAACTGAAAACCCGGTGGAAACCATTCATAAATTCCGTAACGGTAACCCCAGTGCTTTTTATAATGGTAAACGCATGCCAAATATGAATACAGTACTGACTCTTGAAGAACAGATTGACCTGTTAAGCTACTTACAAACATTACCGGTTAAATAAGATCGAAAAACTATGACACAAACATCGCCTAAAGTTGGTTTTATCAGTCTTGGTTGTCCCAAGGCCCTGGTTGATTCAGAACATATCGTGACCCAGTTACGGGCTGAAGGTTATGAAATCACGGATAGCTACGAAGATGCACAACTGGTTGTGGTTAATACCTGTGGTTTTATTGATTCCGCGGTTGAAGAATCCATGGATGCCATCGGTGAAGCCTTAGAAGAAAATGGCAAAGTTATTGTCACCGGCTGTCTTGGTGCCAGGGAAGGTATTATTGAAACAGCTTACCCAAATGTACTGGCCGTCACCGGTCCCCATGCAGCAAAGGAAGTAATGCAAGTTGTCCATGAGCATTTACCCCGGCCTCATGATCCTTTTTCTGACCTGGTCCCCAATGCCGGGATTAAACTGACACCGAAACATTACGCGTACCTGAAAATTTCAGAAGGTTGTAACCACCGCTGTACATTTTGCATTATTCCGTCGCTGCGTGGTGACCTGGTCAGCCGTGATGTGGGTGAAGTGATGCAGGAAGCGGAAAACCTGGTTAACGCGGGTGTAAAAGAATTGCTGGTTATCTCGCAAGACACCAGCGCCTATGGTGTTGATGTAAAGTACCGAACCGGGTTTTGGGGTGGGCGGCCTATAAAAACACATATGACCAATCTTTCGGCCGCGTTAAGTGAGCTGGGAGTCTGGACCCGTTTACATTATGTTTACCCTTACCCGCATGTGGACGAGGTGATCCCGTTAATGGCAGAAGAAAAAATTCTGCCTTATCTCGATATCCCGTTACAACATGCCAGCCCTGCGATTCTCAAGGCAATGAAACGCCCGGGTAAAATTGATAAAACCATTGAGCGCATTAAAAACTGGCGTAACATCTGCCCTGACATTACCTTACGTTCAACCTTTATTGTTGGTTTCCCTGGTGAAACAGAGGATGACTTTGAACAGCTGCTCGATTTCCTTGAAGAAGCCCAGCTTGATCGTGTCGGTGCTTTTGCCTATTCCCCGGTTGAAGGTGCTGTTGCAAACGAGCTCGGCAACTTTGTAGCAGAAGAGATCCAGCAGGAGCGTCTCGAACGCTTTATGCATTTACAGGCACAAATCAGTGCTGACAAGTTACAGAAAAAAATTGGCCAGACCATGACGGTACTCGTCGATAGTTTTAATAATGATGAAGGTTTAGTGCTGGCACGCTCAAAAGCGGATGCCCCTGAGATAGACGGCGAAGTCATTTTAGACGGCTTTGAAGATGTTGAGCTGGGTGATTTTGTTGATGTGAAAATTGTAGCGGCAACGGAGCATGATTTAATTGCCAGGCCGGTTGAATAACATTAAGGCAATAAATTTTTTAATCGTCCTTGTGTAATGACATAACCAATAACCACACCCATCGTATTAGCCAGCATATCCGCATACTCAAACAGGCGTATTCCACCCAGCCCCTGTAAAACTTCCAGCGTAATGCCAAGCAATATAAAAAACACAGCATAGTAAATTCGGCTGTACTTCGAGTGGTATAACTGTGCAAACCAAAGCATTAACACAAAATATGAAGCCATATGCTCCAGCTTATCCAGGTATTTAAATTGAATATCAATCTTTGGTGGACTGGAAGTTAAAGAAAAATAACACACCAGTAAAACCAGTAACCATCCAATAACCAAATAGAGTTTAAAGTAACGCAATGGATTTCTTCTTATTAAATTTTTATGTTATGAGAACAGATACAACAAGATAACACCCTGGGCGACGCGATAGATAACAAAAGGCGTCATACCGATCCGCTCCAGCATTTTAAGAAAATAATGAATACAAACGTAGGCAGATACAGCCGATAAAAAATAACCCAGTCCAATTGAAATCCAGTCAATACCGTTGCCATCCTGGATAAGCTTTAATGTCTTATAACTTCCTGCCATCAGTATGACCGGTATTGAAAGTAAAAATGAAAAACGGGCCGCTCCCTGGCGGGTCAACCCGGTAAATAAGCCGGCCGTCATGGTAATACCCGAACGTGAAGTACCAGGTATTAAGGCCAACGCCTGGGCAAAACCGATAATCATGCCGTTCTTCCAGCTTAACTGGTGCTCAGTTAAAGTGTTTTTATTTTTGCCAACAAAATCTGCAAACCCCAGCAATAAACCAAAACCTATCGTTGCCCATGCAATAACAAGGGGAGATCGTAAAATATTATCAACCACGTCATGTAATAATAAACCTGCTGCTCCAACCGGTATCGTGCCAATGATAACTATCCATGCCAGGCGACTCTCACCCACGGTTTGTTTACTGACACATGAACGGGTCCAGTCAATACTTAACTGCATAACATCTTTTCTGAAATACCAGAGCACCGCGGTTAATGTGCCGAGGTGAACAACCACATCAAAGGCTAATCCTTGATCGGGCCAGTCACTAAGTACGGGCACCAGGATTAAATGTGCTGAACTGGAGATAGGCAAAAATTCTGTTAAACCCTGGACTAAAGCAAGTACCACTATTTGCCAAAAAAGCATGTTATTTCCCTTTTTATTTCTATAAAGACTCGCGCAAGTCCCTGAACTCAAAAGCGGGTAACGAGATATCACAATTTTTACTAAAACCAATCACTTTAAACAGCTCACCCATCTCATGCGGTAAGGTTAATTTTTTTAATTGCGATGCAGTTTCAAATTCATTGATTAACTGTTTATCATTATTTATTGTCGCCATTTCCATTAAACCGGCACCCATTAAAAAACTGGCCTGGTTGGTGTAACCCATAACCCGCATTCCACTTTCTAAAGCTGCATCGGCCATCGCGGTAAAGTCAACATGCGCGGTAATGTCCTGCAAGCCAGGATAAACAAATACATCAGGGTGCGTTCTATGCCGGTAATGACACATCAGCGTTCCTTGTGTACGTTGTTCATGATAATACTCATGACGCGGGAAACCGTAATCAATTAATACCACGATACCACTTGTTAATTTTTCAGCAATACTTTTAATCCAGTCCTCGGCTGCAAAATTTACTTCAGAAAGGTAACCTGAATTTAACTCCTGGCCCAGTTCCTGTTCAATGTCTTTAACACGGGTAACAAGGCGTTGATCAAAGCTCGAGGTTAATTGAAAAACAAACCTGTCATCGCGCCAGCTAACATTAACCTCGTTAATATCATTTTCATTTTTCAGGAATAACTGAACAGGCATGGCATCAAGTAATTCATTGGCCAGCACCACACCTGAAAACTGTTCTGGTAACCTGTCCAGCCATTTCACTTTATCTAAGAATTCAGGAATGGTTTCTTTAATGGTATGTTTTTGTCGTTCACGTAAATCCGCACTGAGTTCAAGTATCCAGTACTCTTTGGGTAATTTATTTTGCTGCTGCAGAAAACCAAGAATATCTGCCGCCATGCGTCCCCGGCCTGCACCCACTTCAAGAATGATGTTTTCTTTTTCCAGTACGGGAAGGATGGCGTTAGCCAGCGCATGGGAAAATAACGGGGAAATTTCTGGCGCGGTAACAAAGTCACCTGCTGCTCCCAGTTTTTCACTGCCTGCCGTGTAATAACCCAAAGCAGGCGCATAAAGCACCCGCTCCATGTAACGCTGAAATGATATTGCACCATTATTAGTTTCTATCTCATTTCTAATTACGGTGATAAGTTTTTTACTGTGTTGCTGTGCTAAATCATCCGGGACAGGCAGGTCTTGAGTATCGCGACTGGACTGGTAAAGCTGCTCACTATAGCTGTTGTAATTATTCGATGACATGAAAACTGACTAGACCTGATCGCTTGTGTTACAGTAAAAACCCGGTACTGCTGAATCCAGTATTGCTTAATATAAAGACTCGAAGGATAACACAGTATGTCTGACAATCAGTCGAATAATACACAAGCAGACAAGCATAAGGTCGCCTTAATTACCGGCGCAGCTCATCGTATTGGTGCGACAACGGCTAAACTTTTACATAAAAACGGCTTGAACATCGTCTTGCATTACCGTAATTCGCGTGAAAAAGCCCAGGCATTACAACAGGAGTTAAACGCGATTCGTGAAAACTCGGTGATTCTTATCCAGGCTGACTTGCACCTGGCCAACGGCTTACCTGCGCTGATTGAAGCTGCGGTTAAAGCATGGGGCCAACTTGATGTATTAATTAATAATGCTTCAAGCTTTTATCCCACCCCGATAGGCAAGGCTACTGAAGAGCAATGGGATGACCTCGTGGGTTCCAACCTTAAAGCCCCTTTCTTTTTATCACAGGCAGCTGCACCACATTTAAAAAAGACTAAAGGCTGCATAGTGAATATTGTAGATATCCATGCAGAGAGACCGTTAAAAACATTTCCTATTTACAGTATGGCTAAAGCCGGCCTGGTGATGATGACTAAAGCATTAGCCGGTGAACTCGGCCCTGATGTAAGGGTTAATGCCGTTGCACCCGGTGCGATACTTTGGCCAGAAAATCTTGACGAAGTTGCCAAGCAACGTATCGTGTCGCGGACTTTTTTAAAACGCCAGGGCAATCCCGATGATATTGCAAAAACAATTTTATATTTTATAAAAGATGCCGATTATGTCACCGGGCAGATTATTGCAGTTGATGGTGGGCGTAGTTTAAATTCTTAAAACTGCATAAAAAATCTTTTTAGTCATTACCCGCATAAATCCAGGTCAGGTACTGTCTAAAAAAATAATCATGGTAATAGGTGAGACGAAGAGCTAAAACGTAAACTCTACCGGCCATAGTTTTTGCGAATCTTTATCAAAATTCAGCCAGTGATCACACATTGTATTACCGGATAATGGATGAATGAGTTGCGGTGCAATTTCTTCAAGGGGAAGCAATACAAACGCATTTTTAGTAATTTCATCGCGAGGAAGTTGCAAACCTTCTTCCTCAACAACCAGGTCGTCATACAACAATAAATCCAGGTCAACTGTTCTTGCTGAAAAGCGCGGACCACTTCTGTCACGCCCATTATCATCTTCGATTTTTCGCAGGGTATCGGCAACAGTATGAACATCTTCGTCAGTATTTAAACCTGCAACAAGATTTAAAAAGTTATCCCCCTTAAATCCCACTGCTTCGCTTTCATAGACAGAAGATAAGATCAGTTTACCGTAGTGTTGCTGCAAAGCATGGACTGCCAGGCGTACATTATTCTCTGCATCAATATTGCTGCCAATGCTGATATAAACTCTAGCCATGCTTAGTTAACTATCACCAGGTTAAACCTTTTGACCACGTTCGATCAGTATACCCACACCACTGGCGCCACTAATCGCTTCACCTTTATTCAGTCTTAAACGTACCCAGGGTACATTAAATTCCTTCAGAATAATTTGTGCACATTCTTCGGCTAAACGCTCAACTAAAAAATAGTCGCTGTTTTCAACAAAGCTGATCAAACGCTTAGATACCGCTTTGTAATCCAGCGTCTTTTCAATGTCATCGGTTTTCGCCGCTTCCCTGATATCGGTCGCCATTTCCAGGTCAAGGCTTATTGTCTGCCTTGTTTCGCGTTCCCAATCATAAATACCAATAATGGTTTCAATTTTTAAGTCATTAAGAAAAATAATATCCATGACTGTTAAGATACAGCATCACCAGAAAAAGATAAATGCTATATTTATACGGATATAACGGCTTTAAAATTATCTGGAAGTATTGCCAGGAGCAGGATAACGATGAATAAAACCACTTTAAATATATTACTTATCGTCGCGTCATCATTTGTTTTTTCATTTTCACTGATGGCCAAAGAATTTCTTAGCCCGGCTGAATTAGAAAAGTGGTTCAACTCAGATGATGAGCTTCCCACCAGTAAAGTGAATGAGGGTCAACTCAATTTTATCAATCCTAAACCAAACGGGAATATTTTTCATTCAGCAATTAATATTACCATTGATCAAGTTAGTATCGATGATGGATGGACGACCTTAACACAATGTTATTCTAACCTTGATGCCGTTCCCCGCACCGCGGTGACATACCGAAAAAACCTGGTAAAAAACCTGCGCGTCATTTCCAGTAAAAATATTAAACGTGCAACAGTTTCTGCTAACAAGGTTTATTTAAAAGACGTTACAAAAGGTG
>JAOUOK010000092.1 GCA_029880425.1 Gammaproteobacteria bacterium | reverse complement strand
CTAAAATTACAGCTGAAGCTGACTTTGCTTTATATTGAAGTACCGCACGTTTTAATTCACGGTAAGCCAGGTACTGTAAACGACGATCAATGCTTAATGCCAGGTCTTTACCTGGTTGAGCAGCCTGTATTGACTCGACATGTTTAATGGTTCTGCCCAGGCGATCCTTCATAACCATTTTGCGTCCAGGCTTACCACGTAACCAGTCATCATAAGCTAACTCCATTCCTTCCTGGCCAGCATCATCAACATTGGTGAAACCCAGAACATGAGCAGTTACTTCACCTGCAGGATAGTAACGACGATATTCTCTTTGCAGATAAACTCCATCAATATTTAGTGTGGCAACTTTCTCAGCCAGGTCAGGGCGAATATGTCTTTTTAAATAAACAAATTCACGTTGTGCCCGTTGTAAAACAAGACGCTCTACTTTTTCAGAATTTAATGACAACAAATCAATCAACTTACCCCAGGATTTTCTTGCCGTTAAAAACTCTGCAGGATTAATCCAGACTGAATCTACAGGTGTACTTACAGCAAGTGGCTCACCATGACGGTCAGTAATCACACCACGATGTGCTGCAACAGGCATGGTGCGCATATAACGTGCATTACCCTGTGACTGTAAAAAATCTTTATTCATGACATGTAAGTCAACAGCACGCCAGACCATTAATGTAGCAACAGCAAAAACAACACCCACTACAACGAGTAAGCGGAAATGACTGGCTGGGCTGTGGACTTGATTGCTCATTCTTATTTTATGGTTTCACTATTAAAATTTGTTCATATTCAGGCGTAACCATACCTAAACGTTTTTTTGCTGTACGCTCAATTCTGCCATGCGTAGCAAGGGTACTTTGTTCAAGTTGTAAACGACCCCATTCAACATTCATTTCATCACGTTCTTTTTTTAATATATCTAACTCAACAAATAACTTTCGTGACTGGTGTTTTGTATAAACCACACCGAGTGACGATGCTAAAACGATAAAAGCTAATACTATGACTAACTTCATGTTAATCGTTCTGCTACCCGCATCACGGCACTACGTGCACGTGGATTTTCTGCCAGCTCTTTTTTTCCGGCTTTAATGGCTTTACCAATTGTTTTCATATTTTGATTAAGCTCGACATGCATCACTGGCAAGTCCAAAGGGAAGTCATCACCTTTACATTGCTCACGAATAAAACGTTTCACGATACGGTCTTCTAAAGAATGAAAACTAATCACAACCAGGCGTCCACCCGGTGCAAGAATATCTACTGCCTGGGCCAGGCATGTTTTTAAATCTTCCAGTTCCTGGTTAATGAATATCCGGATTGCCTGGAAAGTACGGGTTGATGGATCTTTATTTTTTTCACGCGAAGGATTTGCCGCCGCAACAATGGAGGCTAATTGTTTGGTGGTATTAATCGGTTGCTCTTGTCGTGCAGCAACAATGGCACTGGCGATACGACGAGCAAATTTTTCTTCGCCATAGTCAAACAACACCATCATGATTTCACGTTCTTCTGCATTTGCCAGCCATTGAGCAGCAGACTGACCTGAGTCAGGATCCATGCGCATATCAAGTGGACCATCAAAGCGAAAACTAAATCCACGTTCCGCATCATCAAGTTGTGGAGAGGAAACACCAAGGTCAAGAAAGACACCATCAACCTTACCTTGCCATCCGAGGCTTTCAACCGTTTGCTTAAGCTGGGTGAATGAGCCTTGCTTTACATGAAGACGATCATCATTTGCAGCAATGGATTCTGCCTGCGTAATAGCCTGGGGATCTTTATCAAACGCCAATAGCTTTCCAGATTCTCCAAGCTGCTTAAGAATTTCCTGGCTATGACCACCGCGACCAAAAGTCCCGTCGACATAGCATCCATCAGGCTTGATATTTAAGGAGGTGAGTGCTTCCTCCAGAAGAACTGGCTGATGAATCAAGGTGCTTGAATCATGCGTGGTCACAATGACAAGGACTCCAGTTCAGCTGAAAGGGCACCATCAGAATCATTTTCCGAAACCCAACTATCTCGTTCATCCATCCAGGTTTGCTCATCCCAAATTTCAAACTTGTTACCCTGCCCCGTTAAGGCAATACGTTTATCCAGGTTCGCAAATTCTCTCAGTGGTGGGGGGAGGAGGATGCGACCATTACTATCCATTTCAACTTCTGTTGCGTGACCAATAAGTAGACGTTGTAGGCGACGGGCCTGGTTATTGAGATTTCCAAGACGTACGAGTTTACGCTCGATTTCTTCCCATTCAGGCAAGGGGTATAGCAACAGGCAGGCATCACTGCGATCGACAGTGACCACTAACTGACCGGCACACTGAGACAACAAGCTATCCCGATATTTACTCGGCACAGCCATACGGCCCTTGGCATCCAGGTTTAGTGTATTAACTCCTCGGAACAAGTCCGACCCCTCCATTTTTTGAAGCCGACCTTAGAGATTATAATTCTCTAAAATCCACTTCTCCCCACATTGATCCACTTTCATACACTATAGTTACTAAATAACCTTACTGTCAAGTCGACTGTTCCACATTTTGCTTATGAGACAAGGACTTAGCGCACTTTTATAGGGTGGAGGGAGTGTAAATTCGAGAATTTTCGAGTTTAGAGAAAGCTTATAAATCAACAACTTATAATTTTTACTTAATGTGAAGTAAGAGCTGTATGAGGGAAAGATTGTTCAATAATTAAGCAATCTCAGGAGAAAATTAAGCCCGGTTAAAAAATTTTTTTATAAAATGAAGTGGAGTTGGCCGATAAGCCGGGTTCTGTCGTGGACAGTCATTCATCTGGATACATGTCACCATGCACCTCAAGCAACCTACCCGGGAACCATGTGGGCCACACGTTGTTCCCCTATTTGGTCTTGCTCCGAGTGGGGTTTACCATGCCGTCGAATGTTACCACCGACGCGGTGCGCTCTTACCGCACCATTTCAACCTTACCGGTTTCTCCGAAAAGAAACTTAGGCGGTATATTTTCTGCTGCACTTTCCGTAGGCTCGCGCCCCCCAGGTGTTACCTGGCACCCTGCCCTGTGGAGCCCGGACTTTCCTCCCTATTCTATATATATAGAATAGCGCGACTGCCTGGCCAACTCCGGGTGCGAGTATACTCGATTATCTCGTATATAAATCAACCATTTAGCAAAATTTACGAATTTTCGCCTTTTAACGTTAAGGCATGCTGATACAACGCATTTTTCTTTAACCCGGTAATGCTTGCTGCTAACCCCGCCGCCTGTTTTACAGGTAATTCTTTTAATAATATCAATAAGATACGCTCAGATTCTGGATCAATCCCCGCATCTTCAGCTGCTTCAGCGCCCTGAACCAATACCACGAATTCCCCTTTTCTCTGGTTTTCATCGTTTTCAACCCAGGGGATCAACTCATCAAGTACATCACCATGAACAGTTTCAAAGGTTTTTGTCAGCTCACGGGCTAGAACCACTTTGCGTTGTCCCCCTAAAACCAACTGGCAATCTTTTAACATCTCAATAATACGATGCGGGGCTTCGTAGAAAATGACCGTTCGATTATCATCTTTTACCTTTTCAAGCCTTTGCTGCCTGGCGGCAGATTTTGCCGGAAGAAATCCTTCAAAAACAAAACGATCGGTTGGTAGCCCGGCCACGGACAACGCGGTAATAACAGCAGATACACCGGGAACAGGTACTACCGGGATATGCATTTCCCTGGCCTGGTTAACTAAAAAATAACCCGGATCACTCAATAAAGGTGTACCCGCATCCGAAATCAGGGCAATACTCTCCCCGTTTTTTACTCTTTCCAGCAAAGATGCACAAATTTGACGCTCATTATGCTCATGTACCGCCATCATGGGAGTCGAAATATCAAAGTTACGCAATAATTGCCCACTACGCCGTGTATCTTCGACCGCGATGACATCCACTTGCGTCAACGTATTAATTGCACGTTCTGTGATATCCCCCATATTTCCTATCGGAGTTGCGACAATGTACAAAGAACCTTTATTTATAGACACGGTATACTTCCACTATATGTTATAAAACCACGATGCTGTAAAATCACGATACTGCACAATAAGAATAAGAATTTAAATCAGTAAAATTAGAAAATTTTAGCCACAATAACAGACAAAACACTATGAAACATAATTTTAAGTTAATCGCGCTTTCACTTTTTACTCTGCTCCTGGTTAGTTGTGCAGGCAAACCGACCTACTCACCTGAAGGTGTGAGTGAAGCTGAACAACTCTATATAACAAAACAATATGCTGAAGCCGCCGTTGCATTTAATCAACAGGCCAGTGCCGCCACCTCGGCAAGAGAGCAAAAACTATTATTACTACGTGCTGTTATTGCCTATATTAAAGCAGAACAACTCACCCAGGCCCTGCAATTATTTGAATCTATCAAAATTAATGAAAACGATATCAAGCAACGTAATTTTGCCCGTTTAACCCGCGCACATTTTTCCCTGGCAGAGCGTAATGCCGAGGAAGTATTGACCCAACTAAAGCAGTCACTGACTTTAGATACCCCCCGGATATTACTGGCTGACTTTCACGAGTTACGTGCAGCAGCTTTAACTATGCAAGGTGATCGTATTACCACTGCAGAAGAATACATTAAACAAGGTCGCTACCTGAAAAGAGATGAATCAATACTACAAAGCCAGCAGCTTATCTGGCAGTCGCTGGCATTACTTAGTGAACGTTCATTACAACAAATGCAACCAGCAAAAGCACCGGATGTTTTAAGTGGCTGGATGGAACTGGTTCGGATATCAAAAAAATACCAACTTAACCCTATTTTATTACGTGCCTCAATTAATAACTGGCAACGTCGATATACAAATCACCCGGTGCATCCAACATTACTCGAGGGACTACGTAACCGTAAACAGGAAGATGTAACCTTACCTAAAAAAATTGCTTTACTGCTGCCTTTAAGTGGTCGCTTTGCTAATCCGGCCAAAGCTATTCGGGATGGTTTACTGGCATCTTATTATGCAAAAAAAGACAAAATTGATATTAATATCCGAATCTATGACACTAAAGGTGATCCGGAACAAATAGAAGAGATTTATGAAACGGCTGTTTCTGATGGTGCACAATTTATTATTGGCCCTTTGAACAAAGCATCGATTAGTAAACTTGCAGAGCAGTCCGATTTATCTGTTCCAACACTTTCACTTAACTACATTGATCCGGAAAGCTCTATTCCACAGGAGTTATACCAATTTGGATTGTCACCGGAAGAAGAAGCGATCCAGGTAGCAGAACGTACCTGGTTAGATGGTCATGTTAATGCAGCTGTATTAACACCCATAGGGCCATGGGGTGATCGTGTATACCAGGCATTCCGTCAACGCTGGGAACAAATTGGCGGACGTATTGTTGAACAACAAAGTTATAATTCAAGCAATAATGACTTTTCGTTGCCAATACGTCGACTGTTGAATATTGATGAAAGTAAATTACGCTATAACAGCCTTTCAAGATTACTTAAAACAAAATTAAAATATACAACCTATCGGCGCCAGGATATTGATTTTATTTTCATCGCAGGTTACCCACGCCAGGCAAGACAAATTCGTCCGCAGTTAAAGTTTTTCCATGCCAGCAAGGTTCCGGTATATGCAACCTCTCATATTTTTACAGGCAACCTGAATCCATCACGTGATCGCCTGATGAATGATATTCGTTTTGGAGACATGCCATGGGTATTATCTGATACAACTCCTCACCGGGGATTACGAAATGAGATTGAAGAACTGATCTCTAATGCAGGTACTAAACATCAACGACTCTATGCCATGGGCGTGGATGCCTTTAATATCATAGCTGCATTGAATACATTAAAAACATATCCTTATGAACGTTACCAGGGTGAAACCGGCAGTTTAAGCCTTGATGAAAAACAACGGGTAAAACGCCAGCTTAGTTGGGTTTACTTTCGAAGTGGTCGTCCAATGTTACTTGACCAGGCTGCTCAGTAGTTGAAGCACCCCTGCTTAATACAAGAGAATGGATACAACTCGTGAACAAGGTGAATATACAGAAAAACTGGCCGCTCAGTATCTTGAAAGCAAGGGCTTAAAATTACTGGAACGCAATTTCTACTGTCGCTTTGGCGAAATTGACCTGGTTATGTTGGATAATGATAGTCTTGTTTTTGTAGAAGTCCGTTACCGTCGTTCAAATAATTTTGGAAGCGGTGCTGAAACAATAACATCCGGCAAACAGTCCAAGTTAATAAAAACAGCATCTGTATATTTACAACAACATGCTAAAATGAATCAATATCCGGCACGCTTTGATGTTGTTTCGATTAGTGGTCCACTTGAAGCAGGTAATCCTGAGCTTAACTGGATAGAAAATGCATTCGGGGCATGAAGGAAAAATTAATGAATCACAAAAACATCACCAATAATGTTGAAACGATATTTGAAGCCAGTATCACGGCCAAGCAGGTATCTAAAGATGTCCTGACTGTACCGATCAGTAAAGCCATTGAAAAAATGGTCACAGCCTTTAAACAAGGACATAAAATTTTAAGCTGTGGTAACGGCGGATCTGCAGCTGATGCACAACACTTTGCCGCAGAACTTGTTTGTCGCTTTGAACGGGAACGCCCTGCGCTTGCAGCGATTGCACTTACTGTCGATACCTCGGCATTAACGGCAATTTCAAATGATTAC
>JAOUOK010000091.1 GCA_029880425.1 Gammaproteobacteria bacterium | reverse complement strand
TCTGATAAGAAAGTTGCGCAAAAGAATATTCATTTTGAAATTGAATTAGCTGTGCTGTGTCTGCGCGCCCATTTCTAAAACGTTGTTCAGCCTCTTTTAACTTCAACAATTCACTTTTTAATTTTTGACCGGCTGAATCAACTGCGAGTTTGGCGGCTTCTATTTCAGTTACTAATCCTGAAACTGTATAGCGTATATCATCATTTGTTTTGATGATATTTTCGAGAGCAATACTTTTTTTCAGTAACGATTGCTTAAATTTAGAGCTAACACCACTATCATCGAATAAATGTTTGTACTGAATACTAACAGCACCAGCCCAATCCTGTTCACTTACTGTACCTGTTGTACTTTCCCCGTCAGACGTTCTTGTTCCCACAGAAAGTACCAGATCAAGATTATCTTTTTTTGAATCTCTTGCTGTAGTTATTTCACTTTCAGCCATTTCTAACTGAGCCTGGGATATTTTTACTGCTGGATGGTATAACCTGGTTTTTTCGATTAACTTATTAATGTTGTAGCTTTCAGGTGAATGATTTGTGATTAAGGTGGGATGAAGAGCCCTGTCCCAGTTTTCAAGCATTAAACGATTTAATGAAGTCTGCTGTTGCTTCCATTGTAATTCAATTGCCCTTAGTTCAGCGAGAGTTGAATCAAGTTGTGCTTTGACTTGTAACTTATCTTTGTTTTCAGACACACCAAGCTTATAATTTCTATTGATATAGTTCTGAAGTTTCCTGGTACGTTCAACTGCCTGTTCTGCATTCGCCAATCTTGCCCGGGTAACTAATGCAGCGTAAAAAAGGTCTTTTACTTTTTCAGCTAATGTAATCTTTGTTAGTAACTGGTTTGCTTTTGTTAACTCATAACTTGCTTCTGCAGAATTTATTCCCTCAATATATTGCGGGTTTCCCACCCCCTGAGACAATGGTAGTGTGTAGCTTAAATCAAGCCTTGTAGTGTGTGCAGGATTTGGAAATGAAGGACTGAATGCCATTGTACTATCTTCATAAGTATATCCACCACTTAAGCTTAAAGTGGCTCCAGATTTTAATTTTCGGCCGATCGAACCTTTTATATCCAGACGATCTGATGGTGTACCCAGTCCTGTTAAATCATGTTTAACTCCAGCACTGCTGTTTAAAATCCAGCCGAGGCTGCTTTCTACCTGTTGACGTTGTTGCGCTGCTTGTGCGACTTCCATTTCTGAGATTTTCAATGAGGGATAACGATCAAGTACACGTTGCATGACCTGGAATATAGTAAGGCTTGTTTTACTAGCTGCTGAAGCAGGAGTAATGAATAACAGGCTGCTTAACAGATATAAACTGATTATTTTCATCATCATCCCTGCTAGTCCTTTTTAATTCCACGCATAAAATTATCCATTGTAAATTTTAAATATTCATTAATATCGTAGTATTCATCAAATGGTGCCAGTGAATTTTTCCAGATAGCTGAAAATACCAGAGGGGTCAGAAATGTTCTTACTGCATGTTTAGGATTACATTGCCTGAATTCACCTCGCTCGATCCCAAGCTGAATTAATTTTTCAATGAAAATACGCGTACGCTGAATTACATTTTCAAGATAAAACTGTGCTAACTCGGGAAAATTTGATGCTTCAGCAACCATGATTTTAGGGATGCCTGAGATATCAGTTTCCAGAACATTACATCGCCACTGATCGACAAGTTTGAGCATCAACTCCATAACAGAGCCCCGGTAATCTTCTGCTTGTTCTTCAGCTTTTGCAATTTGCGGTAAAATAAATTCCACAACTACTGCTTTAAACAACGCATCTTTACTATCAAAATAAAGGTAGAGTGTTCCTTTTGATATCCCGGCAGATTTAGCCACTTCATCTAGCCTGGTAGCTGCAAATCCCTTCAAAGAAAACACTTTCAAAGCGGCCAATAATATTTCAGCCGGTCGCGCTTCTTTACGCCTGCGCCAACGGCAGGAGTCCTTCATATTAGAATTTAATTCACCCACAAAACCTACCATTAAATAACTGACCAGTCAGTTATTTAAATAAAGAACTGTTATAAAGTCAAGAAATTAGAACTATATTGGAGAAAAATAAAGAAAAAAGTGTAGTTAATCAGCCAGAATAAAGTTGTTATTTTTCATAAAGTTGTAATAGCTGAGTAATATGTTGTAAAAGAAGATCATTATCAAAAGGTTTACTCATAAGCACATCAATTCCATTATCTATCGTATCAAGATCGATGGATAAATCAGTGTAGCCAGTACACAAAATAAACGGGACATCAAATCCTTTACCCATGATGAGTGTAGCAAGATCATAACCTGTTAAGCTCGGCATCGTTTGATCAGAAATAACAATATCTACAGATTGATGATTATCGAGGAAATACCTTAAGCCTTCAGACGGATTATTGTAAGTAACAACGTTGTATCCTTCGTGATTTAACAATTCATAAAGATATTCCGTTATCATTTTTTCATCATCTATTATAAGTATTGTTTTGCCCGCATTTATATTTACTACTTTTTCAGCAGCCAGCTTAATTATATTTTTATTTGTATTATCTGGTTTAACCTCAGGAAAAAATACCTGGATTGTAGTACCTGAATTAGCCTGGTCATTATCAGAGGTAACAACTATATGTCCTCCACTACCATGCACAATACCATGTAACATGGATAAGCCCATACCGGAACCTTTTCCAATTTCTTTAGTAGTAAAAAATGGGTCGAAAATTCTTTCCATGATTTTTTGATTTATTCCTTCACCTGTATCCTTGACAGATAACTGAATAAATTTACCGGAAAATCCTAAATGACATGAATTACATATATGTTTTACATTCGACATATATTTTAAAGAAACATCAATATTACCTGAACCACTTTTTATCGCGTCTTTAGCATTTATAACAAGATTCATCAAACCCTGGTGAAACTGTACGGGATCTACTTCTATGTAATGATTAATATTATTACTTCTAATTTTTAAGTTAAGATTTATACTACTTGGAATTAATGACCTTAGCATTTTAATTGCTTCTTTTGCTAACGGCTCAGGTTGCAATACCTGTAAGCCACCTACATCGCCACGACTAAAGGCTAATAATTGCTGTACCAGGTCCCTGGCACGTTCCCCTGCCCGTGTAATTTGGGCAAGATAGCTGTCTACTTTTTCATCTTTAAATTTTTTAATCTGTTTTCGAGTTAAATTTGTATAACCCATTATTGAAGCAAGTACATTATTAAAATCATGCGCTATACCACCTGTTAGCTGCCCAATGGCTTCCATTTTTTGAGTTTGCTGTAACTGGCGTTGTAATTGAAATTGTGCAGTCACATCTTCTATGACTCCGCAAATCGCATATATATTATTTTCTTCATCAAACAGTGGGAATTTTTCCATTGATAAATTTACGCTTTTTTTATTTATTTCTATTACGTCATCATAATGTACTGATTTTCTTTCATGTATTACTTTATCGTTATCCCTGTTAAAACACTCGCATGCATGCGTATTAAAAATGTCATTATGTTTAAAGCCGATTATTTCATTATGCGATTTACCCACAAACTCGCAAAATGTTTTATTTGCTAAAATATATTCATTGTTTATTGTGACTAAAAAGACGAGAAATGGTAAGGCATCGATCAGTTTCTGTAATTCAGACTGGCTCTGTTTAAGTGCATCTTCCATTTGTGCACGTTCATCAACATCCCTGCCAACGACCAGGATTTCATGTTCTGAGAGGCTTTCAACTATGCTACATTTTAAATGATAACGCTTTCTACCTGCAGATGTTAAAAGTAAAGCATCTATTTCAGTAAAACCATAGCTTACAGTTTTGTCGATTAAATTTTCAGCAGCTACCCCGCAGCATGATTCAAATAAATCACTAAAACAACTGGACAGTAACTGTGTATCAGATTTTTCAACGACCTCAGCCAGGTTTTTATTCCACCAGAGAATATTTCCGGAAACATCAAATCGAATGATGACATCTGGGATAGAGTTTAGGATGATATCAATTTCAGACAACGCAAGATTTGGAGACTGACCAGATGAATTAATACCTGATGATTCTTTTATAGTTTGATTGTCCAATTATTTTTCTCGCTGAAAAATATTTATACTTATTTCTAATAAGCGTTAAGCGACAAGGCTATCGAGTTGTTTTAATAATTCTGATACCTTAAATGGCTTGGGAATTATTTTATTTGCACCTAATTTCTTAGCCATGTTTAAATAAGTATCGGCACGCCCACTATTCCCCCCGGACATAGCAACAACCTTAATGCTCGCGTTAATTTTACGCAGATCAAGTATCAATTCAATCCCATCAACACCAGGCATTACAATATCGGTCAGTACAATATCGGGATTAAATGTCGTGAAAATATTTGTTGCTTCTGCACCGTCATTTGTATAAACAACATCATAACCAGAATTAACAAGTGACTCATTTAACATCTCTAACAAGGGGAGATAATCGTCGACTATTAGTATTTTAGTTTTATTTTCCATATAAACAATGTTTAATCCGTATTATTGGCTCTTCAGTGGGGGCAGAATAACCGGTATTAAATAAGTACCATGTATTATAAAACATGTCATATACAAAATGAGCAATTAATTCGTAAACTAATGTTACATTTTTAACGTGGATATTATAAATACCCCGGTAAATTATAAACGCGGAATGGAATGGAATAAAACAGATATTGGGTTATTTATTGACGCTAAGGTTGGCAGTCATGGAGAAGATAGACACCCTTAATCTTGAATTTAAACCATTAATTAGTTAAAAGTTATAAATAAATTTATCGATTTAATTTTCGCAAATATCAACAAATAGAAATACAGCAGATAACCTGTATTAGCACTATTACTCAGTTATTAATTCTTCATTTTCGTCAGCGCCGTACTTATGAATTGGAAACTCAACCCAAAATGTACTACCTGTACCGATAGCTGTTTCTACACCAATTTTGCCATTCATGGCTTCAACCAGCACTTTAGTCACTGCAAGGCCGATACCATGACCTTCGACAACTTCTTTATTATTACTTACACGTTTAAATGGTTCAAAAATTTTTTTAACATCAGTCTCATTCATTCCGATTCCGGTATCTGTAATTAAAATCCTGACTCTCTCTCCTGCAGGCTGACATGACAAGCTTATTGTTCCATCCATAATATTGTATTTAATTGCATTGGATAATAGATTGATAAAAATCTGCATTAACCGCTGTATATCGGCATTAACATAAATATTACATGAAACTGCCAGCTCATTAGTTAATGTAACATTTCTTTTTTGAGCTAATAATTTAACAAGCCCCCATGATTCTTCAAGCGTCTTACTTATTTTCACTGGCTCCATAGAGAACATATATTGCCCTGACTCTATTTGAGCGATGTCCAGCATCTCATTAATCATGTCAGTTAAATGTTTACTTGCTTTGATAATATAGCTGACCGCTTTTTCATCATTCGCATTAAGATTACTTAATTCAAGTAATTCACCGTAACCGACTATCACATTCAGAGGAGTACGTAATTCATGACTTATATTAGAGATAAATTCAGACTTAAACTTATTTGCCTGTTCAGCTTCATTTCGTGCATCAATTAACTGCTGCTGTCGTAGTTTGCTGTCGGTGATATCAGTTTGAACGGTTACATACTGGTAAGGCATTCCACTACCGTCGAGAAATGGAACTATTGAAACATTAACCCAATAAAGTCGGCCATTTTTGTCCTTGTTACAAAGTTCTCCATGCCAAATCTGTCCTTGTGTGATTGTTTGATTGATTTCATTATAAAACTCTAGCAAGTGTATGCCACTCCTGAGAATATTATGTTTCTGCCCGATTAATTCTTCACGGTGATAACCACTCATTTCACAAAATCGATCATTAACCTGGGTAATTACCCAGTTTTTATCCCTGACACTGACCCCGGCATGATGATTAATGGCTAAATGCTCACGTTCACGTTCATAAAGTGTAAGTTCAAGGCGTTGTTGTATAACCTTGTTTTGTCGTGCGCGACTTGCCCGGGCTGTAACCGCTAAAACGAAGTGCTCAGGTTTAATCGGTTTTACCAGGAAATCATCGCCACCCAGGTTTAATGCCATTAATTGCTGGGTCATGTCTGTTTCTGATGATAAAAACAGGATGGGGATCTGCAAATGTGCATCACGCTCCCGTAAAACAGCAGCAAGTTCAGGGCCAGTGGCACCCGGCATATACACATCAAGGACAAGCAGTTCAGGTTCATATTGCTCTAATACATCGAGTGTTTTGAGAGGGTCGGATATCGCGCATACTTCCATTCCAACATCACGCAACATCTCTGCCTCAGCTTCCAGAAGTTCAGGATCGTCATCCACCAACATAATACGAAATGGCTTTGTTGGTTGACGCCCTGTTACACCTTCAAGAGTACTAAAGAGCTGATTTCGTTGATAAGGCTTTTGTAGATAACGGCAGGCACCTGCACGAAATGCGGCTAATCGTCCTTGTAAATCATTGCGTACTGAAATAACAATGACAGGGATACCATGGTGTCGGCCGAGCCCTAAATCTGCCATTAACTCCACGCCGGCGTCATCACCTTCCGGAAAAACCAAATCCATTAAAATCGCGCCAGGCCGGGTTTTTGATTTCTCATATGCATCACGAAACTCGCCAGGGGTAGTAAAGACTTTTACCTGGTAACCTTCACCTTGCAATAGCTCACAAAGATGAGCTGCTTGTTCTTCATCATCTTCAACCAGGTAGATAAGTGATGATTTTGC